>JAXDQN010000061.1:0-3592 GCA_034667865.1 Gammaproteobacteria bacterium | reverse complement strand
AGCTGTCACTGTCGTATCATCCTCGAAAAAACCAGCTCGTGCAAGAATATCGAAATATGAGAATATTGCAATACTGTGATTCGGCCCCCTTACGTTCCGCTTGGGTGCACGTCCTGAGGGCGATCGCGTGAGTACGTCGGATCGGCTGCTTTCGGTATTGGACTTGTTCACCCTGGAACGGCCGGATTGGTCCGTTGAGGAGGCGGCGGCGGCGCTCCAGGTTGCGATCAGCACCACCTATCGCTACGTGGCTGCCCTAAGTGCCAAGGGACTGCTGGCGCCACTGGGTGACGGGCGTTATGTGTTAGGCCCCACCATCATTCACTATGACCGGCAGATCCGACTGACCGATCCGCTCATTACGGCGGCGCACAACGAGATGCAACGGCTGGCCGAGATGAACTTCGGTCGCACCATCGTTTTCATTTGCCGGCTATTGGGCGGACAAGTTATGTGCGTCGACCAGGTCTCGCAGACGGATCTGCCCATGGGCTTCGGATACGAGCGGGGCCGTTTGATGCCGCTATTTGCAGGAGCTGCGTCCAAGACCATCCTGGCACATCTGCCGTACCGGCAACTGCGTGCGCTCTATGAGCGCGAGTCGGCCGCTTTTGCAGCCACGCGGCTCGGCGGCACCTGGGCCGAAGTGCGCGCAGCCCTGCAATCGATCCGGACCGCCGGACATCTCGTCACCAGCGGGGAGGTCGATGTGGGAGTGCGAGGGGTCTCAGTGCCGCTGATCGATCACGAAAGCACGGTGCTGGCAAGCCTCAGCGTGGCCGGTCCCGCGACCACGCTCGATTCCGATCTGGTGGCGCAGATCATCGAACAGCTCAAGACGGCGGCCGGTCGGATTCAAAAGGAGTTCCGCGAATTCACCTCGCGACCACGCCGCAAGCGCTGATGGTGGGCTTGCCGTCTCAGGCGCCTGCGGCTAAAAGAGGTCATGATTCTCGCTTTTAGAGAATGGAGAAACCCAGTGAGATTCTGCCGGCCGCGGCCGAACGCACAAGGAAGCAACGCCGCATGAGCTCCCAGCCAACCCCCGCCACCGTCGCTTCGATGTTGGTTCAGGCCAATCACATCCTGGCCCGCAAACAGATCCTGGACGCCTTCGGGCACGTCAGTGCCCGTCATCCCGAGCGCTCTGATCGATTCTTGATAGCGCGAAGCATGGCGCCCGCGCTGGTCAGCGCCGAAGACATAATGACACTGGATCTGTCCGGGGAGCCCTGCGACGGGGACACACGCAAGCCCTTTCTCGAGCGATTCATTCACGCCGCGATCTATAAGGCACGTCCGAACGTCGGCTCCGTCGTGCATAGCCACTCGCCCGCGGTGATTCCGTTCAGCGTTGTTCCGAGAGCGCCGCTGCGCCCCATCTGTCACACGGCGGGATTTATCATCGATCAGGCTCCCATATTTGAAATTCGGGAAGCCGCCGGTGAGGCGAGCGACATGCTGATCAGTTCCTCAGATCTTGGAACGGCTCTCGCTCAAAAACTCGGATCGAGCTCAGTCATATTGATGCGCGGACACGGATCGACCGCCGTAGCCCCCGATATTCGCCTCGCGGTCTATCGCGCCATATACCTGGAAGTGAACGCCAGGATTCAGAGCGAAGCGATGCGCCTGGGTCCCGTGATTTATTTGAACGCGGCCGAGGCCGCCAACATCGATGTGGTCAACGCGGCCCAGATTGAGCGCTCCTGGGACCTGTGGTGCCGTGAAATCGGAGGACCACAGCGTGACGCGTGAGTCAGATCCGATGGGTGACATCGGCACCCGGTGCATTGCCGTCGGCCACACGCCACCCGGCGACGCGCCGCAGTAGCTCGGTGCCCGGCCAGATCGCACCACGCCAGGCGACGTGTTGATCTGGCCGTACGAGGATCAATGGGGCCTCGTAAAGGGCGCCGTAGCGCGCATCGAGAAGCTCGAGGATTCGTAACGGTATGCCCGTCTCGCCGGCATCCGCACGGATACGGTCCAGCACCTGCCGGGGCAGGCCCGTCGTGCTGATCAACGTGAAGCCTGGGCCGAAAAGGTCGTACAACGCACGATCTGCGTCCACCCACACGTGCGGAGCCAGACAGCCAGGACGGGCGCTCGGCCGATAAGTTCCGCCGCCTTTGGGCAGCGGCAGGGGCGACCCTTCTGCCACGATGACCTCAGACAGTCCGAGGCAATAGCCGAGAACGACCGGAAGACTATGGAACTCGCGGGCTTTCTCACGCGAAATCACGGCGCCGACTTCGCGACGCAGTGCGGCGCCGGAGGAATCGGCTGCTTCGAGACCTTCGCGCCAGAGTTGATTGCCGAGCAGTCCATGGTTTGCCGCAGCCTCTTCGATCACCTGCTGATGCAGTGGCCGTCGCTCCATCTCGTAGGTCTCCAGAAGCGCGGGTCCGCCCCACCCCTCCAGGACGGCGCCGAGCTTCCAACCCAGGTCGACTCCGTCGGCGATCCCCATGTTCATGCCGTAGCCCCCAAACGGTGGGTGCAGGTGGCAGGCATCGCCGGCAAGAAAGACTCTTCCTCGTCGGTAGCGATCGGCGATGAATCGACTGGCGACCCACTCATCCGTGGATAGGACCTCGTACGGTAGATCGATGCCGGTGGTGCGACGGATGAGCGTCCCTGCTTCCTGGTCGTTCAAGCGCACGCCTTGTGGCACGGCGGTTGGCATGAAGAACCATTTGTCATCCCGATCCATGGGACCGATCAGACTGGGCATGTCGGAGTTGACCTGCCAGTACATCACGGCGGGCCCGTGCTTGTGGGCGTTGGCGAGCCCAGGGGCCCGAAACACGATGTTATAGTTGCGCGAAAGGCCGTGGGTGCCTTCCATCCGAGCACCAATGGTCTCGCGCACCCGGCTGCGTGAGCCGTCCGCCCCAACCAGAAACGCACTGCGCACCTCGAACGTCGCGCCGTTTGTCAGGTCACGCACCTGACTCGACACGCCATCCGCCGCTTCAGTGACGCTCAGAAGCTCGCAGCTGAAGCGCACCTGCACCGAAGGCAGGGTGGTCAGATGCGTGCGCAACACCTCTTCGAGCCGGTACTGCGGAATCCATTGCGCGTGCTCGCAGTAGAGGTCATTCCGCGCCGGCGCGCAGTTGAAAGCATCTGCGAAGCGGGCGAGTCCCTCGGCCGCAAGACGGGTGACATACACAACATTCGAAGGGTAGCCGATGCCGAACGGTGCGGCCGAGGCAAGCTTGTCGGCAATACCCCAGCGTCGCAGATGTTGCCGTGTTCTGATGTGCGTCGTCTTTGCGCGCGGCGCATAGCCAACGCGATCATTACGCTCGATGAGTAGACAACGATGGCCGCGCGAGCCGAGCTCGATGGCGAGTGCCAGGCCGACCGGACCGGCACCGACAATCAGGACGGGTGAGGAGAGGCAATCCACTCAGCCTGCCGGGCCGGAGCACGCTCGGCAGACGCAGGACGCTTGCCGCTGCGGAAGGCCGCGCATGTCACTCGTCGTCCTCAGTGCGGCTCAGAGCTTCGCAAATCGCGGACCAGCGGAAGGCCGAGAGGTCGACCTGCGCGTGCTCGGTGCCGCAGCTCCCGCACTTGCGAG
>JAXDQN010000060.1:0-3361 GCA_034667865.1 Gammaproteobacteria bacterium | reverse complement strand
CGGCCGCCTTGCACCGCAGTCAATTGCGCACGCCCCTGCCAATATTGCGGGTCGAAAATGCGCTCTGCCGACGCGGACATCTCATTGCCAACGAGTTCAGGATCAGCCAGCATGACGCCCGTCTCAGTGGCAATGCGTCGACCGGCGTTAGACATTTGTTATGAATACCTTAAGCTTCAAACCGCCACTGCAACGTGTCTGTCTGCTGCGCCTCTCCGCCATCGGCGATGCATGCCATGCGGCCGCGGCGCTGCGGGCTTTTCAAGCAGCGTGGCCCGAGACCCGCTTCACCTGGATCATCGGCAAACTCGAAGCCAAGCTGATGTCGGCGATTCTTCCGGGCGTCGAGTTTATCATTTTCGATAAGGGTGCAACGTTCAAGGAACTGTGGCGGCTGCGTGCGCTGCTGCGCCGGCGGCGCTTCGATCTGCTGCTTGACCTGCAGCTGTCGTTTCGGGCGAGCATGGTCAGCCGCTACATCGAGGCCCCGATAAAATTGGGCTTCGATCGACAGCGTGCGCGCGAACTGCAGTGGCTGTTCACCAATGCCCAGATAGCGCCGGCCACGCAGGAACATGTGCTGGATTCTTTCATGGGTTTTGCCCGCGCCTGCGGCATCGAGCATGAAAAGCCCTACTGGGAAATTACCCTGCCCCCGGATGCGCTCGACTATGCCCGGCAGGTGATTCCCGATTCGACGCCAGCCCTGCTGATCAGCCCCTGTTCCAGTCACGAAGCCCGCAATTGGTCGGCAGAGCGCTACGCAGCGGTCGCCGATCATGCGGCCGCCGCGCATCGCATGCGCGTGGTGCTGGTGGGCGGCCGGACGGCGTTGGAGTCGCGCATGGGCGAGGCCATCTGCGCCGCGGCCAGCCATCCCATCGTCAATCAAATCGGCAAAGACACGTTGCCGCAATTACTCGGCCTGATGTCGAGCAGCGCCGCACTGTTATCACCGGACTCGGGGCCCGCGCACATGGCTACCATGGTGGAACTGCCGGTGATCGGATTGTACGCGGCCACCAACCCGCAACGCGCCGGCCCCTACTACAGCCGCCAATGGTGCGTCGACAAATACGATGCCGCAGCCCGCAAATTCTACGGCAAGCCTGCCAGTGAGATTCCCTGGACCACCAAGATCGAACGGCCCGGCGTAATGGACTTGATTGAAGTCGGCGAGGTCACCGCAAAACTCGACGAACTCATGGGCCCCGCGTCGAGTTAAGATATCGCATGAGCGAAATTAAAGTACCCATTTCCCCCGGTGAGCTGCTCGACAAGATCACCATCCTGCGCATCAAATCCAAACGCATGAGCGACGCCAAAAAACTCGCCAATGTGCGCCTCGAGCTGCAGACATTGGAGGCGACTTGGGCCGCCTCGCCATACTCCAAAACAAACATCGACGTTGATATCGACGCGCTGCACGCCGTCAATGAGAAGCTCTGGGACATCGAGGATGACATTCGCGACAAGGAGCGTGCCCAAGCCTTCGACGCCGAATTCATTCGGCTGGCCCGCGCGGTTTATTTTGAAAATGACGAACGCGCCGCGATCAAGCGGCGCATCAATGTCGCTCTGGGTTCGACCTTGGTCGAGGAAAAGTCGTACGCGGCGTATAAGCCCTAGAAAAATCTGGCGGTCGGTCAGTCGTCGCCTTGCGCGGATTCGGGTACGTGCGCCACCACGTCGAGGGCAATTTTTGCGGGATCCGCGCCTGCAACGGGATACTGATTGCTCCAGAGCAGTTTACTGTCCTTGATCTGCGCAAGTGTCACGGTAATAGCCTGTGCGGACCCGCCGGTGTCGACGATGCCGCAAAGCACGTATTGGGCGTGCTTGGCGCGGCCTTGCTCGAGCAAACTGTCCAGTGCGCAGCTGGTCGCAGCGGCATCGCCCGCCACCAAATGCGCATGCCGCACAACCGACATCCGAGTGTAGGTCTGGGCGAAAGCCGAATCGGCCAGCTTCGCAGCGCCCTCATCGCCCGCTGGCGCCGCGAACGGCAATGCCAGCACGGAGATGCCATTGCCCTGCGCCGAGTCGCCAAACTCCTGGGCAACCAGACCAGCCAGCTTGGAAAGGTTCATCGAGGGATCCTTCTTGTACTGGTTCGCGACCGCGTCGAGTTTCTTTTGGGTCTCCACTGACACGTCGGCATCGGCTTCGCGGTCCGAATGGCCGCGCGAGAGCACTGCCACCACAATGTAGATGATGATGACCAACCGGATCCACCGCGGCAGGTGCTTGAACAGCTGGTATCCATTGCGGAAGGTCCAGCCCAACACCTCGACACCGAACCGCACGCTCTGTCCGGGCTCGTGGACAGGAAATGGAGTCGCGGCAAATTGCTGCTTCGACTGGTTCGGCTTGCTGGGCTGAACCGTCTGACTGGACACGCGGGGCGCCGCGGGAGCGCCCCCGCCGCCGGCCAGGCGCCGGCACAGTGCCTCGAGCGCCGGCGTCGGATTCCCATCAGGCACTTTGAGCCATTGCACGCTCTGGAATTTCTCCGGCACCCGCGCACCGCTGGCGTCGGTATCATCGATCGTCACGGGCAGCAGGAACAGATGGTCGTCGGCCATGTCGAGCGTGCGCTCGGCCGCCAGGCGCCATTCGCGCCGGAAGTAGCCTTCGCGTCGAGCCTCGGTCCTGGCCGACACTAACGCCATGAAGTAATCGCATTCCCGGATCTGACGGCGGATTTTCTGATCCCAAGCGTCGCCACCCCCGAGTTCGCTCTCGTCGTACCAGACTTCGAGCCCGTACGCCGGGAGTGCCGCGCCGATCCGCCGGGCCGCGTCGCGGTCCTCGGAGGCATAGCTCAGGAAGACTGTCGGCGCTCTGGGGGGTTCGTCAGTCATCGATTGAGCGTGTACTCCGCCCCGCAGTAGCCGCACTTCGCCCAGCCGGTGGCCTCAATGGCCAGGTACACGCGCGGGTGAGAATTCCATAAGAACATGCCAGGCATGGGGCAGGACAACGGCAAGTCGGCCGCGGTCACCGTGTACTGATGCAGCGCATTGGGCTGAATCAATTGATGTTTGGAATCGTCTTGGACCATCGCCGGCATTGTCATCACTCCACTGGCACTTGTTGAGAATGCGCCGCGAGACCGCGCGCATGCAATAAACCTTCGATTTTCGGGTCGGAGCCTCGAAAATTTCGATACGCCTGTCCCGGATCAACGCTATTTCCGATCGACATGATGTCATCGTGCAGCCGCTTTGCAACGACTTTGTCGTAAGGGCCGCCCGCCTCGGTAAAGGCCTTGAAGGCATCATGATCGAGTACCTCAGCCCAAAGATAGCTGTAGTAGCCGGCCGAATAGGAGTCGCTGGAAAAAATGTGCGCAAACTGC
>JAXDQN010000059.1:0-8071 GCA_034667865.1 Gammaproteobacteria bacterium | reverse complement strand
TCCGCCAGCGTGGGCGCATCCCCATGGCAGAAGCGGCCGGTGTCGCCATCGCGCGCCAACCAGCGTTCCAATGCATCGAAGCCCACTTGCACCCAGTGGCGATACCACGCATCGCGTGTGTTCTTATCCTGGCCTAGCTGCTCCTCGAGATAGCGCATCACGCGCAGATTGTTGAGCGGATGAATGTCGCTGGTGATGACCTGAGCCAGCGATCTGACGCGGGCACGCGCGACTGGCGCCGTGGGCAACAAGGGCGGATCGGGGTGCATCTCATCGAGATATTCCATGATGGCCATGGATTGACCCAGCACCGCGCCGTCATCGAGACCCAGCGCCGGCACGAAGCCTTGCAGGTTGACGCTGAGGTATTCCGCCTGGCGGTGCTCGCCGGTGCGAAGATCCTTGATGATGGACTCATAGGGCAGCTTTTTCAGCGCCAAGGCGATGCGCACTCGATACGAGGCCGAACTCAGCGCGTAACCGTAGAGAATCATAGCGACACCCTGTTAAAGTCAGCCCACTGGTACACGGGACACACTCATGATCAAGAAAACCATCATCGCATTTTCTCTTTTGGGCGTCATTGTGGCCGCGCCGATTTGGGCGCATGCGAAGCTACAGAGCTCCATGCCGGCCGATCATGCACAGCTGACCGCGGCGCCGAAGTCCATCAGCTTGCAGTTCAATGAATCTGCGAAGTTGGCGCTGCTGAAATTGACCACCGGCGGCAAAGAAATCTCGGTGCCCATCGACAAGAACGCAAAACCCAGCCAGTCCTTCACCATTGATCTTCCTGCGCTTGCGGCCGGAAAATATGTGGTGCAATGGACCGCCGTAGCCGTAGACGACGGCCACGTCACCAAGGGTACGTTCGACTTTACCATCGCCGGTTAGCCGGCGCGCATAGCGCCTGTGAACTTAAGCGGCTGGGATGTCGGCGCAGTCGCCGCCAAGGCATTGGTCTACGGCGCCACATTGGGCGCATCCGGGGCGGTGTTCTTCCTGACCTACGCGGATGCGCTGCTGAAGGAAGCGCAGCGCGCCAGAATTAGGCGCTTCGTCGGCAGCCAGCTGATCGTCGCTGCGCTATTCACCCTGCTGAGAATTGCGCTGCTCACCGGATCGATGAGCGACGATATCTCCGGTATGTTCGACCGCGACATGGCCAAGATGATTTGGCAGGCTGGCGAAGGGACTGCGACCTCATGGCGTATCGCCGGGCTCGCGGTGGCGGCCTGCGCGCTATCGCGCAATCGGCCGCTGCAATTTGCGGCTCTTGTGGGCGCGGCGCTCGCCGCCTCGTCGTTTGCTTGGGTGGGCCACGTCCGGGCCCTGCAACCGATTCTGGCGGCGACGCTGTTCTCCTGCGTACATCTGATCGCTGTCGCATTTTGGGTCGGAGCGCTGCTGCCGCTGTTGTGGTACACCCGCGGCGCCGCACGCGAGGTCGGGTTGATGATGAAGAAGTTCGGGATGCTGGCCGTCGTCGTCGTGTCGCTTCTGATCGTTGCGGGCTTCGCCTTGCTATGGATGCTGAGCTACGGTCAAGCGGATTTTTGGAGCAGCGGCTATGGCAACATGATCGCAGCGAAATTGCTGCTGGTGGTTTTGCTGCTCGGCGCGGCGGCCCTCAATAAGCTGCGGCTGACTCCGCGACTGGTGAATGGCGACGCCCGCGCCATCGTCATCCTGCGCCGGTCGATTCAGTTTGAAATTCTTGCGGCAGTCCTAATCCTGCTTGTTACCGCAAGTTTCACATCGCTGTTGGGGCCGCCGCGCTGAATTCAGGCGTAGTCGACATAAGCGTTGGCGCCGGAGCCTGAAACACAGGCATCCACATCGAAGGCCGAGCGGATCAATTCCGGCGTCAGCGTCGTTGCGGTCGGTCCATCGCCCTGCACGCGGCCATTCGTCAAAGCCAAGACTCGGGTAGCGTGGCGCGCCGCGATGGTCAGATCATGCAGGGAGGCGATGACCAGCTTGCCGTCATTGGCCAAGGCGCGCAGGCGCTTGGCAGTGTCCAAGGCATGCTTGGGATCAAGTCCTGCGATGGGCTCGTCCACAATCAGCACTTCGGGATTTCCCACCAGGGCGCGCGCCAACATCGCTCGCGCCAATTCGCCGCCGGAAAGGGTGGTGACGGGTTGCGTTCGATGCTCGAGCAAATCACAGGATTGCAGCGCACCGGTGATCAGTGCATCGAATGCTTTCGGCAGCCCTCCCAAGGCGGGCAGCGTCGGCGTCAGACCCAAAGCCACCAACCGCTCCACCGCAATGGGCCACTCGCACCGAGCGTTTTGCGGCAGATAGGCGCGGCGGCGGGCCAGTGCGACACCCGACAGCGCACTCAAAATAACGCCGTCCAAGGCAACACTGCCTGAATCCGGCTTGAGCAGTCCGGCCAAGGCCGACAGCAAGGTGGACTTGCCGGCGCCGTTGGCGCCGATCACCGCGACGAATTCGCCGACGCGTACGCGCAAGGACACTCGGTCGAGGATGGCGCGGCCGCCGCGGCGCACGCACACTTCAGTTGCGCTGATCTCGGTCATGCGAATTTGCTGAAATCCGGCGCGCGCCGTTCGGAAAAGGCTGCGAAGGCTTCTTTGAACTCAGCTGACTTGAGCTGCCGTGCAAAATGACTGGTCTCTTCGTTCATACGCGCCAACAGGATGGTTTCATCGCGCATCAGCGATTTGGTGGTAATCACCGCGGCCGGAGCGCGCGCCGCGATGGCGTCCGCGGCGGTCCGGGCTGTCGTATGCAGTTCGGCCACCGGCACGGCTCTGTTCGCCAGGCCCCAGCTCACTGCCTTCTCCGCGCTAACAGGCTCTCCCAGTACGAACATTTCGAACGCGCGCAGGTGCCCAATGCGCAGCGGCAAGAGCAAAGTCGACGCCGCTTCCGGCACCAGCGCGAGATTCACAAACGGTGCGGTGAGCACGGCGTTGTCGGCAAGGAACACCATGTCGCAATGCAAAAGCATGGTGACGCCAATCCCCACGGCGCGCCCATTGACCGCGGCCACGATGGGCGTGCGTGCGCGAGCCAAAGTGGGCAGCAAGGGATTGCCGTCGTCGGGCCCAGGCTCGGACTTTGAGGCTGCGAAGGCGGCAAAATCGGCGAGGTCGTTGCCGGCGGTGAACAGATCGCCAGTGGCTTGGATGAGGACGCAGCGAACGTTCGGGTCGGTGTCGGCGTTCGCGATCTCGGTCGCCAAGGTCCGGTACATGGCGCGCGTAAGCGCGTTTTTCTTATCCGGACGATTCAAGGTGAGTATCAGCAGTTTTCCCGCCTTCTCAACCAGCACATGGTCGGTCACATCGTCTCCTCGTCAGCCCTTGAGCTGAATCAGCAGCCAGAATGCGCCCAGACCAGCCAGCGCCGTGGCCGCAGCCTCTGCGGCAACACTGTTAAATGCCGTGCTCCCGCGGACTCGCGCCCATGCCACCGTTGCCGCGTAGAGTAAAGCCATTATGCCTAACTCCATCAGGAGCGAGCCGGCATTGAAAAACATCAGTGTCGATGAACGCAGCTCGCGCCACAAGTGCAGGCGCGAGTAGTCGCCCCATAGAACCACACCGTCGAGGACGCCAAACAGCAGCGGCAATACCCAGAGGAACAAGTCCAGGCGGCGCGCAGCAATGACGCAGAAGCTGCCTGAAAAGACTGCCGATCCCAGCAGCACCCACGCCATCGCCTCATTCACGCGCCAGACGGCCACGCTCAGCAGGCCGAGGGTGGTTGTGAGAATGAGCGCCAGCCGCCATACCTGCTGCACGCGCATCGCCATCCATTGCACTGCGCACAGCGCCACCAACAATCCGAGCGCGGACTCGATGGACGGTGCCTGCGGAACCAGCTGCACGGCGAGAATCGCCGCGGAACAACCGTACCCCAGCAGCAGCCCCGCGGCTGCGGTCAGCCAATCGCGTCCGCCCCGTGCCAGCAGCAACAGCCCCAGCAAGAAACCGATCCGTTGCAGGCTGTGCGCCACATGACTCGCCCCGAGACTGGCGTAAGCGCCCGCTCCCGCGGACTTGGCATCGAGGGCGAGATCGAGTTGCTGCCGCTGCGCAGTGAACAACTGGGTGATCGAGGCTCCCTCCAGATCGATACGGGCGTAGTCGACGTGCTGCGGCATGCGCTCGAACAGCATGGCGTTTTTCAGGGTCGGGCGGCCGGCGCTGGGGCAATGGAAAATGATTTCATACCCATACAGGCCCGGTCCCGCGGCCAGCGTATTGATTCGGCCGATGTCATAACCTTGGTCAATTGCTTCACAGGCAGAACCTGCCGCCTCAACACCCAGATGCTGCAGCACGTAAGCGGCCACTTTCTCGTTGGACGGCGGCGGCAGCCCCGGGGGCACGGTGTAGCTCGCCTCGGCAGCCGGGAAGACGACACGTACCGTCACCTGATCGCGCGCAATCACCCAGACCGAGCGAGTGATGCTGCGGGTCGCCGCGCCGGCCGGGACGCTGAACAGAATCGCGCATACAGCCAGCCATAGTCCGGCGCGCATCAGCTCACCGGTCCCGGCGCAATTTGAATTTGCGCGTCGCGCCGCAAAATGCTCAGCGCTTCGTCTTGCGCGCGCTTCGCCACCGACTCGACGTAGTCGGCGTAAACCTTGGGACGAACACCGGCGAAATCCGCCACGCGCGGCGGCTGGCGTCGTTGCATCAACAACAGATGCACGCCATCGGCATCCACCACGGGTTCGGAGATCTCTCCGTCGGACAAGGCGGCGGCGATTGGGAACAGCTTGATCCCCAAATGCAATTTGGCTGCGAAGTCCAGCACCTCACCCCCGTCCGCGCGACCCGAGTCGACCAATCCAAAATGCTGCATCACCTGTTCCACGGGGGCACCGGCGCGCAATCGATACAGGGCATCGACAGCGTCGGTCTGCGCCTGCGCCGTACTTTGATTGGCATTCTGGTAGCCGCCCACGCGCAGCAGCAGGTCGCGCACCTGCATGGTGCCTGTGGTCGAATAGCGGGCGCGATGCGCGTCGTAGTATGCGTGCAACTGCGCGTCGGTGGGCGGGACTCCTTTGGAAGCTGCGTCGGCTTGCGCATTCACCGCGGCGCTCATGACGTCACGCACTTCGGTGGTGGTTTCCGGCAGATCCAGCAGCACGCCGCGCTGCACCAGCAACTCCTCATCGATCATGTCCTGCAGCGTCTTGTCGCGTTCAGCGCGCGTGGTCTGCTCGAACGGTTTGCCCGTTACCGCGGACGTCTGCGCCATGAAGTCGCTCGCTAGAATTCCCTTTTGATTGACCAAAGCGATGTAGCCCGCCGGCACGGCCGTCATTTGCGGAGCGGCATGAAACAAGCCATAGCCGCCGAGCATCAAGCCAATGGCCGCTCCAATCGCCGGGAGAACCACCGAACGATGCGGGCGCCGCAAGGCATAAGTCCAGTCAATCATCCGCGATCCCCTGCGACCTTGCATAGACGTACAGCGCCAGAGCGCGGATTTGCGCCAGATTCAAGCTGCCGATCCACCCAGGCATGCTGCGATGCTGCCCAGAGTAAATCGCATCGTAAAAAACTTCCGCGTCATCGCCGCTGTGCCACACGTCCGTGGTCAGATCAGGGGCCCCGTAGTTGGAATTGCCCTGCGCCGTGTCGCCGTGGCAGTCGGCGCAATTGGCTTTGGCCAGGTCGAAATACACCGCCCGACCTTCGGTGGCTGCCGCGGCCTGATGCGGCTGACCCTTAAGCTGCAGCAGATACTGCACCAGGTTGCGAATTTCGGCGGCGCTCAAGCGACCGGTCAAGCCGAACGCCGGCATGTCGGTCACATTGTGCGATTTGCTCTGCTCGCTGCGCACCCCATACAGCAGCGTGCGCTCGATCTCGAACACGCTGCCGTCGCCAAACAACCAATACTTATCGACGAGGTTGGGCGCGCCCTTGCTGCGATCGCCGTGCATGTCCGCGCCATGACAAGCGGCACAGTGGGAGGCGTACAAGGGCCTGGCCTTCGAGATGGCGAAGGCCGTCAATTCGCGCCCTTGCGTCACGCGAGTGCTGTCGGTCGTCAATAGTCGGTTCCACAGTTGCTGCTGCCGCAGACGATGCTGGAGCAGCAATCCGGCGCCCAGCAACAGCATGAGGACGAGCGCGATTCCCGCAAAAATGCGCCGCTTGCCGCCGGATATTGCGGACTGGCGAGTGGCTGGCGGGTCAATCATGCTGAACTCATCGTGTAATATATTGTACTGGTCATGAATCAATCCGCTGCACCGCTCTCTCGCCAGCGTCCCATGGCGCCACGTCCTCACCGCTTCGTGCGCCGATTGAGCCTGATTTACGGCGGCGCTGCGCTGGCCGCATTGCTGCCTCTGCTGATCCCGCTGCTGCCGGACAGCGTATTTCCCGCGGCGCATGCGCTGCTGGCGGAAGCGATCAGCGGGGGATTGGCCGCCACGGTACTGGCGGCTCTATTGTTGGCAGTGACCGCCCTGAGCGCGACCTTGGCGCTCACGTGGGCACGCTATGGCGGTGTACGTCGCTTCGATCCGGGTGTTGCCGCGCGCCTCGGCCAAGCCATTATTGTTCCGCTAGGCGCAACGGCCATCATTCTATGTGCCGCCGTGCTTTGGCCCCGCGGCTCCCCAACGGCTCTTTCCACCAACGCGAATGTAATTGCGGCATTCGTTTTCGCACTCGCCTTCGTGTCATTGGTGGCGGAAAGGACCATGCATGCCTTTCCGGCACCGCAACTACCCGAGGCGCCATCCCTGCGCCGATTGCTGTTGCTCGTCACGTTGCTGCTGGTGGCATCCGGATGCGCGGAGTTGGGTCGGGGCGCCGGGTTGGCGTGGGTCCGTTGGCCGACACTGCTGTTAATAGCGTTGCCTTGCGCGGTGGCGGCTGAACTTGCGGTGCGCGCGCTGGCTCGCATGTTTTTGCCGGCGCCTGCGGCCAGCAGCGCGACCGCCGTCACCACCAGCATTCTGACCACCGTACTGACCGGTGGGCCGAGGGCTCCTGGCGCCCTGCTGCGTACTCACTTGGGACTGGATTTTGCGCGCAGCTGGGCGTTGTCTTTTTTGAGCGCGGCGCTGCTGCCGGCCGTGTTTGCGACTGCACTGTTTTGTTGGGGACTCAGCGGCTTGAAGCTCATCGATCTTGGCGAGCGCGGCATTTACGAACGCTTCGGGGCGCCGATCGCCGTTTTGGGGCCCGGGCTGCACGTGCTCCTGCCCTGGCCGTTGGGCCGGCTGCGAACCGTCGAGTTCGGAACGATTCACGCCATCGCGATCGGCGTGGATGGGTCCGCGGACGAAATGAACGCGGGCATCGGCGCTGAAGCGTTGCCGCCGGCCAGCTTGAATCGATTGTGGGAAAGCTCGCATCCGGGACAGGCGGATTATCTGGTGGCCAGCGCCAGTACCGGCTTGCAGGGATTTCAGACCGTCAGCACGGAGATCAGCGTTCTATATCGGGTCGGATTGACGGACGCGGACGCATTGCAGTCGGTTTACACCGTCGCCGACCCCGAAGCGCTGGTGAAGGAAGCGGCCGGCCGCCTGGTGCTGCGCTACTTCAATTCCCGCACTTTGGACGCCGTGCTCGGCGCCAAGCGCGACAACATCGCGGAATCATTGCGCGACGCCTTGAGCGCCGATTTGAATTCGCGGCATGCGGGAATCGATGTGGTGTCGGTACTGATCGAGGAGATCCATCCGCCCGCCGGCGCGGCCGCTGCCTATCATGCGGTCCAAGCCGCGCAGATAAACGCCAGCGCCAGTGTGTCGAATGAAATCGGCCGCGCCAAGCGCACCGCCGGGATGGCGCAGCAAGAGTCCCATCAATTCGTGACAGCGGCCGCGGCGCACGCCGAGGAAACTCTGCGCAGTGCCGGCGCAGAGGCTTATCAGTTCAATGCGGATCGGCGCGCCTATGCCGATGGCGGCAAATCGTTTTTGTTCGAACGTTCCAATCACAACATCATCGCAGCGCTGATTCAGACGCCACTGACCATCGTGGATCATCGCCTGAACTCGGCGCAGGGCCCGATAATCGATTTGCGCGCAATCGCTGCGCCGAGCGCG
>JAXDQN010000058.1:0-3933 GCA_034667865.1 Gammaproteobacteria bacterium | reverse complement strand
CTGCTGCCAAGATGTTGAAACCACGTGGACGACCGAAGTCGGGCAGGGCGCGTACATCGATCTCTATCCGATTGCCACCGGAAACATTGGCGCGTTGGAAGGCTACGGGCCCGGGCTGGCAAACACGGATGGCCGAAGCTTTGTCGAGAGCTGTCTGATTGATATGTAAACCGCGCGGCGGCCGGCAATGCCGCCTGGCGCATCAGAAGTCACGACAGTTGTCTCACGTGTCCCTACGTTGCCCCACATACCGCCAAAATTCACACGCTAATCACACTTGGCGTCAGCATTCTCGCCAAACCGCTTGTTTTAAAGGCTCGGAAGCGCGTTCCCCGTGGGTTCGATTCCCATCGCCCGCTCCATTTTTTGTTGGCTCAGATTGGCCTACGTCGGCTCGGGCACGATGCTCGTTATCCCGCACTCGACTTTCGGACCAAGAGCTGTTTCTCAATGGGAATCTGCAATGCTGGTAGCCCCTCGAATTGGGGTCGACCAAATAGATATCCTTGGAAAAGCGTCACGCCGGCGTTCTTGAACCACCAATACTCCTCGAGCGTCTCCACGCCTTCAGCGATGACGTCAATGCCGAGATCAATGCATGCCTGCATGATGGCTCGTACGATGGCTTGCCGCGGCCCGTTCCCTTCGATGCCGCGAATCAGCGTCATATCCAGTTTGAGCAGGTCAGGTTGGAAGTCGGCAAGCATTGTCAAACCAGCGTATCCGGCCCCGAAGTCGTCAATTGCAAGCTGAAGTCCAGAGCGGCGAAACTCATTGACTACACGACCGAACGCAGCATGATCGTCTATCACTTCGCCTTCTGTAATTTCGAGTACCAAGCGATCAGGCGTAATACCGGAGCGCTGCGCCGCTTCCAGCGCACTGCTAACCGCCGCCGGCGACGAATATAGGCTCCGCGGCAGAAAGTTGAGATTCAGTTTGCACGGCAAGCGCAGCCGCGACGCAAGTTCGATCGCGGCGACGCGACTCTCCTGATCGAACCTATGTAGATCATCGGACGGGACGCGCTCAAATACGCGCGCCGCGGAGGCACCGTCGGGACCACGCACAAGCGCTTCATACGAGAATATGGAGCGAGCGGCGACGTCAACAATGGGCTGAAATGCGTAGGAATAGTCTTGGCCCGGTAGCAGTCTAGTTTCGATATCCGCGGCCGGAGTTGCAATTTCCGGTGGCACTACCGTGACTACGCGGCGGACGACGCCCGCCAGCGGCCGTCCGCGAAAGCCGCTAAGAGCTTTTTCGCACGACCCGCGCTGAGATCATAAAAGCAAGTCTTTTTCTGAAAGAAGTCGTTAACGCCGATGATTTCCGCTACGTCTTTGGATGTCACCGACGCAAACCCCATGGACCAGTCAGCAAATGACCGACTAGCAATCGGCTCTCGAACGATTAACACGACATTTGTGTGCCGCTTGTCGTGCGTGATCTTTGCATACAGCGAGTCGATCGCCTCAGGATCGCCTTCCAGCACCTGAAAATAGCTTCCTTCGGTATGCAGCAAGATGCCAGTAATATCTAGCTCTGAATTCACTGTTCGCGCCCGATCGAGAATGGCGTGAAGGTCTGCGTCGCTCATTTTTGAATCGGCGGAGCTTGCGTAAATTAGGTGACTGAGGGTTTTCAAGAGTATCTCCACCAACATTGTCAAATGGCTGCATGCAAGAAGGGGGTGTTCACGTATGTATCGGCATTTAGATGGCGATCTTGAGTCGCAGCCAGGAAAGCTGCCAATTTGGGATCGGGAGATCTTTCACACGATAGCCACACGCGCTGGTCCTTCACTGTGGCAACTGATGGATTTTGCAGAGAGTTGTAGGTTTTTCCCTTGGGTTCGATTCCCATCGCCCGCTCCACTTTTCGTTGCCTGGCGTGTCCTTGCATTGCCCTGGACGCGTGCGGGTTTAGTGTCCAGATCCCACAGTCTCGATGCGGCTACAACCGTTCCGTTGATCGAATGCGCCGATCCTGGTCTCATGCGTCCGTCATCGGCCCGAAAGCGAGAATTCTGAGGTCACCGCCGCGCAGTCACTGCACGGTCGATCCAAGAGTGCTTCACTATGGGGTGCGCGTGCGGTATTGAGTTGAGCCCTCAATCAGTTAGGGGAACGCCATCGTTGATCTGGGCGCAATCCATCCGCAGGACGCCCTGGTTGTTGAACACCAGCCCGTAGAACCGGAGTGTGCTGCCGACCGCGACCGGAACGGAGTTGAGCATCCGCGTGCTACTGTCTACGTACACCTGCACCTGATTGGGCTGTGTTAATAGCGTCGCCTGCGCGGGTTGCGCCGCAAGACTCGCCAATAGATCGTAATTCGACAGCTGCACCGCATAGATCGTGAAATTGCCACTGACGCTACTCCCAAAGACGGTGCCGTCAATCGTCTGTGGCATCAGCGTAATGGTCGTCGCAGGTGCGAAATACAGCTGACCGCAGCAAGTAACGAACGCCGGGGATGAGAGGTAAACGTTCTGCCCGGGGACCACATTGGCCGCGTTGAAGGTTGCCGCGAATGGTAGCTGCTGCACGTTCGACAACTGGCCTGAAATATGGAACGTAGTGCGACTGAAGTCATAGGGCTCCGAAGCGACCAGTCCGTCCTTACCCTGGCCTTCAATCGGCCTGATGTTGACGATGGGAATTGCCTGATTGAACACCGACAGAATAGGTCCTCTGCGCACATCCACCGCGGCCGGGTCTGCGACCGCAACGCGCGTCGCATGGACCGAGCCGTCCGCCCGGATCGCTCCATCGAGATCGACGAACATCCCGACTTCCATCGAGGCGAGACCATCGATTCCCTGCAGTGCCGTGCCAGCATCGATGCTCACTTTGAGGCTCATCGCCGGCTCGGACATATTTGCAGGCCGCTGCACCTCGAAGCTGCCAGAGGTGCCATTTACCGCAGTGACCGCACCCTCGAGTGATAACACCGTATTGCTTGCGGAGCCAAGCGGAGCATTGGCAATATCGAAGGAGCTAAGAGTGAAGGTCGGCCTGATTGCATAGCTCGCTCCGCCTGAGCAGCTCGATAAGATGGCGGACTTCTGAATCAGCATCCGGAGAGTCAGGCCCATGCTGTCGCCCGTGACCGAAATGGGTGTGGGCAAGCTCACTGTGACAAAAGGTGCCTGCACGTAACCGTAAGCAAACGTACTGACTTGTACTCCGCTGTCGGTGTCGAGGGTTACGCAGGTGAATTCCGCA
Source organism: Gammaproteobacteria bacterium (assembly GCA_034667865.1). Lineage (GTDB taxonomy): Bacteria > Pseudomonadota > Gammaproteobacteria > Steroidobacterales > Steroidobacteraceae > Bog-1198. The sequence goes on along the minus strand of JAXDQN010000058.1, from coordinate 703 downwards.
CCACCCACGGTCACCGTCGCCGAAGTATAGGTGTCCTGCGGGAGCGTGCCCGTGATCATTGGTTCTACGAGACCGTTGACGTGAACAAACTCGGTCCCGAATGATTGGGACAGCAACGTCACCGACTTGCCACTACCGTTGGTCAGCGTAATGCCCTGTAGTACCGCGCCGAAATCAGTGAACTGATCATTTGCATCGCTCGCTAGAACGACGGTCACATTCGTGACCGCTGGCGTGGGATTGTTGGAGGAAGTAGGTGAAGCACCACCACCGCCGGAACTACAGCCAACTATCAGCCCACCCCAAGCGAGCCACGTCATTGAGAGTAAAGCATGCGGCGCCGCGCGCTTGCTGAGAGCGGTCATCGGAGTAGACGCCGCCGAACTCCATTTCGTACAAAAGTCCATTTTCGAGCATCCCTAGTGTTCCCTTAAGTCATCAGTCTACACCAGCTGCTTATGTATTTGAAAAAGAGGAGCGCAGGGGACGATTGGTGCACCGACGGCGGAGACCGTCGCGACCGCCTTAGGTAAGTTAGCGCTGCGCCTCTGAAAAATGTCCCGATATGCGACGTAGTTCAAAGTCCCCATGAAGACAATCCACGCTGCCCTCGTCATGCCAAAGGCGGGCACGAACACTTCGAACAGGACCAGGACATGATTCCCATCGGCCGCTCCATTCTCAGGCAACACCAGGCAACGCA
>JAXDQN010000057.1:0-4724 GCA_034667865.1 Gammaproteobacteria bacterium | reverse complement strand
AGTGGACGCAGGATTGTTGGAACGCGAATTACGCCGGCGCGCCAGTCGACGGGTCGGCGCGCAGCGACGGCAATTGCGCCGAGCGCGAATTGCGCGGCGGGTCTTGGTTCAGCACTCCCGGCTATGTCCGCTCCAACTATCGGAATCATTTCCCGGTCGACTACCGCACCAGCAGCGTCGGCATCCGACTGGTTCGGGAGATCGAATGACGCCGCGGCTTTCGATTGCATTCGGGGCGCTGCTGTTGATCGGCAGCGCGTGCGCGTGGTCTGCTGATTCCGGTTCCGGCTCTTTGCAACGCGATACGGCGCGTTGTCAGGCCGGCAGTTTGGATGCCTGCTACGACGCGATTCGCTGGAGTCCCCGCGATCCGGCACTGCTGGTTGCATTGGGCGATGGCCTGGCGCGTGCGGGCCGGCCGGCCGACGCCATCCGCAACTATCGTCGCGCGGGCACCATGTCGCCGAACTTTCCGGGACTCACGGCAAAAATAAATCTGCTGGAAGCGCGCATGAGCGCGAAACGCCCGCCTAAAACTGCGCCCTTAAGCGCCGCCACCGCCAAGTCCGTTGCCAAGCCATTTTCCAACGCCGAGCCGGAGAGCCAGTCGCACTAGTAGTGTTAGCGCACGCGATGGCCGGTTTGTTCCTGAACGTGGCCCTGGGTGTCATCGAATCGGGCGTGAATGGTGTTGTTGTCGGCGGCCATCGACCAGCGCCGAATTTGCACCACTTTGCCGCCGTTCAAGTCTGACTCTTCGATCGTCTTGCTGTTGATGAGATTGATCCGTACCGCCGTGTACTGCGGATTGCCGTTGTAGGGCGCCTCAGTGCCATCGAGTTTGGCGGAATACGATCCACCCATCAGATCCGTCATGACCAGCTTGCCGCCCTCGAGTTTGAATGTGGTGTCTTCAGCGTGATTGGTGACATCCGTGTCGATCAGCTGCCAGGCACCCGACACGGGATGCGAACCCGGCGCGCCCGCGGCCACGCGCCGGTAGCGGCTGGTAACCTCGATCGGTTTCGGGGCCATGCCGGTGAGCGTGGTCTTCTCCGACTTGGTGGTGCCATCGGGCGATACAGTGATGAGAACCTCGCCGACTTGCGTGCCATTCTTCTTGGCGATGCCCTTGAGGGTGTGGGGATCTACGGCGGCGATGCTCATGGTGTCGTAAATCGGATTGCCGGGTACCGCTTGATCGCGTCCGTCCGCCTTGATTTTGTAGGGCGGATCACAGGCCTTGCAGTCATAAAAGCCGCCGACCAGCTGCACTGTCTCAGGCTTGCGCGTTGCGCTCGGCAGCTGCGGATCGGGGCGCCAGGTCCCTTCGAATGCAACGGGCGGCGCAGCGGCCCGGGCGGATGTCAGCATCAATGCCATGAGAAGCGTAAGGACGGTGCGCATAAATGGACTCTCGCGTTGACTGATCACCTATGTAAGCGAAATGGTGCACCATTCACCTCATTTCTGCATCATCAACGGCGCCAAGTAGCCGGCGGTTTTGTTGGCGGGATGCGCGGCAACTTGTAGAGGGGTTCCCTGGGCTATAATTTTCCCGCCCGCATTGCCGGCCCCGGGGGGGATGCCGCTTGTCGTAGCAGCGCCTTGAGGTCGGACAACGTCAGGTGAGATGCGGCGGCGATATCCAATCCGGCGAAGGTTACCGACAGTGCGGCGGGCTTGAGGCGCTTACCCTGACACACCGGGCACAGCGCCCCGCTCATGAAACGCGCGGCGCGCTTTTTCATGAGCGCGCTTTGGGTGGTGCGAAAGGTTTGCAGTATGCGCACGCCGGTGAAGGTCCCTTGGTAGCTGGGCTCCATCTTGCGTTTTAGAGCGCGGCGCGTTTCGGCGGGTGTAAACCCGGCGTATACCGGCACGACCGGTTGCTCGTCCGTGTACAAAATCCAGTCGCGGTCTTTCTTGGGCAACTTGCGCCAGGGCGTGTCGATGTCGTATCCGAGGCTCACGAGAATGTCGCGCAAGTTTTGTCCGTGCCAGGCGGGCGGCCACGCCGCGATGGCCCGATCGCGAATGCTCAACGAGGCGTCCGGCACCATGGCAGTTTCCGTGACGTCGTACACATGACCCAGTCCATGGCAGTGCGGACAGGCGCCCTGCGGGGTGTTCGGCGAGAAATCCTCCGCGTATAAAATGGGGGCACCGCGTGGGTAGTCGCCGACCCGCGAGTAGAGCATCCGCAGCAGATTGGAGATGGTCGTGACGCTGCCCACCGACGAGCGGCTGCTCGATGATCCGCGTTGCTGCTGCAAGGCCACCGCGGGCGGCAGTCCTTCGATCGAGTCGACATCGGGGACCGCAATCTGATCGATGAGCCGGCGCGCGTAGGGACTCACCGATTCGAAATAGCGGCGCTGGGCCTCGGCGTACAAGGTACCGAACGCCAAAGAGGATTTGCCGGATCCGGAGATGCCCGTGAACACCACGAGGGAATCACGCGGGACGTCCACATTGATGTTCTTTAGGTTGTGATCGCGCGCCCCTCGCACGCGAACGTAGTGGTCGGCTGAAGGGTCTGGAGCGGACATGGGTTAGGGTGCCTTCTCTGTAGCGGACGATTCTATTACGATAGCGGCCCTCTAATAAAACAAAGGGATCGCGTACATGCGTCAGACCGCCCTGTTTCTGGCTGTTGTGTTGTCCTTCGCGGCCGCCGCGCCGGCGCTTGCCGACGGCGCCGCCGGCGAAGCGAAGTTCCGCGAGCTCTATAAAGAGTTGATCGAAACCAATACTGCGTTATCCAACGGCAGCTGTACGTTGGCTGCGGAGCGTCTGTCGGCGCGGCTGAAGGCGGCTGGATTTACCGACGCTGACCTGCATCCTTTCTCTGCGACGGATCACCCGAAGGAGGGCGGTCTGGTCGCCATTTACCCCGGCCGTGACCCGAAACTAAAAGCGGTGTTGCTGTTGGCGCATATGGATGTGGTCGAGGCCAAGCGTGAGGATTGGACGCGAGATCCTTTCACCTTGATCGAAGAGAATGGCTACTTCTATGCGCGCGGCGCGGTGGATGACAAGGCGGAGGCAGCGGTGTGGGTGGACACACTGATTCGCTTCAAAGAGGAGCACTTTCGACCGCTGCGCACCGTCAAAATGGCGCTGACTTGCGGCGAAGAAACCGCCGGTGCCTTCAATGGCGCCGAATGGCTGGTGAAGAATCAGCGCGAGTTGATCGACGCGGCGTTCGCGGTCAACGAGGGAGCCAGCGGCGAATTGGACGCCGAAGGCCACAAGATCGCGCTGGAGGTTCAAGCCGGCGAAAAAGCCGCGCAGAACTATCGGCTGGAGGTGACCAACCCCGGTGGCCACAGCTCGCGTCCCATGAAGGACAACGCCATCTACCGGCTGGCGTTGGCGTTGACGCGGATTTCCGGCTACGAATTTCCGCCGCAGTTCACCGACGGCAATCGCGGCTACTTCACCGGCATGGCGCAAATCCAAAAAGCCAAAGGCAATACCGAGGTCGCCGACGCGATGCTGACGTTGGTCAAGAATCCGGACGATGCCAAGGCCATCGCCTTGGTTTCAGCGAAGGATCCCAGCTGGAATGCGACGCTGCGCACCACCTGTGTCGCGACCATGCTGGATGCGGGTCATGCCACCAATGCGTTGCCGCAACGGGCCCGCGCCAATATCAACTGTCGGATTTTCCCCGGCGTTTCCGCGGAAAGCGTGCGGGCCAAGCTCGCAGAATTGGTGGCTGATCCGGGCGTCATGGTGACCACCTTGGAGATACGCGGACCGAGCTCGCCGCCACCGCCGCTGACGCCACAAATCATGGCGCCGGTCGAGAAGCTCGCCAAGGAGTTCTTCCCCGGAGTCCCTGTTCTGCCCATCCTGCAACCCGGCGCCACCGATGGCCAGTTTCTGACCGCTGCCGGTATTCCTACCTATGGAATCGGCGCTCTATTTCTCGGCCCGGACCTGGGCCATATTCACGGATTGAACGAATACGTCAATGTGAAGTCTTTGCTCGAGTCTCGTGATTTTCTGTATCGCCTGATCAAAATCTATTCCGACCAAAAGTAAGGATTCAACATGCAGTTTCGAGGGATGTTGGGGGTGGTGTTCACGGTGATGGCGCTGGGCTTTGCGGTCGATGCCCGCACAGCGGACGATGCGGGCACGCGGTTGCTGCGCCAGCCGTCGGTGTCCAAGGACCATCTAGCCTTTGTCTACGGCGGCGATATCTGGGTGAGCGATCGCGATGGCGGACGACCCATGCGTATCACCACACATCCCGCGCCGGAATTTGCGCCGCACTTCTCCCCCGACGGCAAGTGGATCGCCTATTCCGGGACCTACGACGGCAACACCGATGTGTACGTGGTGCCGACCGAAGGCGGACAGCCGCGGCGGCTGACGTGGCACCCGGCGCCGGATGTGGTCACCGGCTGGAGCACGGATGGCAAGCGTGTTTTGTTCGTCTCGGGCCGCGAGGTAGACAACGCGCGCAGCGGTCAGCTGTACGAGGTTTCGGTCGATGGCGGCTACGAGAAGAAAATCATGAAGGCCGTGGCCGTCGAAGGCAACTGGTCCCCCGACGGCAAGCGCATCGCGTACCGGCCCTACATCATGGCTTACGCCGCGGGCAGCGGCTGGCGTCAGCACCGCGGCGGCGAAACGCCGCCGATTTGGATCATCGATCCGAAGGCCGATACGTTGGAGAAGATCCCGCAGGTGAATGCTTCGGACAGCGA
>JAXDQN010000056.1:0-5433 GCA_034667865.1 Gammaproteobacteria bacterium | reverse complement strand
GCTCTTCCTGCTCGACGAGATCGACAAGATGGGCATGGATTTCCGCGGCGATCCGTCTTCGGCTTTGCTCGAAGTGCTCGATCCCGAACAGAATCATGCGTTCAACGATCATTATCTGGAAGTCGATTTCGATCTGTCCGAAGTGATGTTCGTGTGCACGGCCAACAGCCTGAATATTCCGGCGCCGTTGCTCGATCGTATGGAAGTCATCCGCATCCCCGGTTACACCGAGGATGAAAAAGCCAATATTGCGCGCCGCTACTTGCTGCCCAAGCAGATCAAGCAGAACGGCTTGAAGGATGGCGAGCTGTCGGTGGCCGACACGGCCATCAACGACATGATTCGCTTCTACACCCGTGAAGCGGGCGTGCGTAATCTCGAGCGCGAAATCTCCAAGATCGGCCGCAAGGCGGTGAAGCAATTGCTGCTGAAGCCATCCGAAAAGACCGTGGCCATCACCTCGAAGAATCTCGACACCTACCTGGGTGTGCGCCGCTTCCGCTACGGCAAGGCAGAGGAGAGCAATCGCGTCGGCCAGGTGACCGGTTTGGCCTGGACCGAGGTGGGCGGCGAGTTGCTGACCATCGAGTCTGCCGTGGTGAACGGCAAGGGCAAGCTCACCCATACCGGGCAGCTCGGCGAAGTGATGCAAGAATCGATTCAGGCCGCCATGACGGTGGTGCGCAGCCGCTCAGCGATGCTGGGATTGGATGTGGACTTCTACCAAAAGGCTGACGTGCACATTCACGTGCCGGAAGGCGCCACGCCGAAAGATGGTCCCAGCGCCGGCGTCGGCATGGCGACCGCGTTGATTTCGGCGCTCACCAAAATTCCGGTGCGCTCCGATGTCGCCATGACGGGTGAAATCACCCTGCGCGGCGAAGTGCTGCCGATCGGCGGATTGAAGGAGAAGTTGTTGGCGGCTCATCGCGGCGGCATCACCACCGTGCTGATTCCCGATGACAACGTCAAGGATTTGGCCGAGATTCCGGACAACATCAAGGAAAAGCTCGATATCCGCTCGGTGAAATGGATCGACGAGGTGTTGGCGGTGGCCTTGACGCACATGCCGATACCGTTGCCGGCACCGCCGGATCCGGTGAAGCCCGCCGAAGTGATCAGCGGCGAGAAGCGCGCCCGCAAGCCGGGTCGAACCAAAGGGCAGGCCAGGGCGCACTAGACTTTAGCTGCCGAGAGACAAGCCGCGCGGGGGCACTCCTACCCTCAGGATGTCGTGCCGCGATGCGTTCTGTTGGTCCAGATGGGCACCGTCTGCAGGTGCCTCTCAATGGCCGCGCGAATGCTGTCGTCGATAATCGCTGGCGGTGGATTCCGCCACGCTTCTTCGAAGCGCAGGACGGTTTCGCGAACCGTGTCGAGTGTCAACTTCGTGGGCAAGCGTGCCTTGGCTGCAAAGCGCTCGAACTGCTCGCTGGTCAATGACGAGAATCTCTTTGAATCGACGAACGTCAATGCGAGATTTTCGTCCGGGAGATAGGCGATGGTCGAGACGAAGTCATAGGCGGGCGCGAGGGCGGCGCGTCGTCGGTCGGAGTAGATGAGAGACCAGTTCTTCAAGTGCATGTCGGAGTTACCGATCAGCACGTTGAACACGAGTCGACGGAGGAACTCGATAATGCCTGCCTCGCCCATTTCCGTCCAGATCACCTCGGCGATATTTCGATAGCTGGCGCGATCGTACTTGCGCTCGGGATACACCGCGAACACCTGCGCAAAGTCCTCTATGTGAACACGCTCGCGCTCGGCCATGCGATCGAAGCGTTTTATAGCATAAGCATGTGAACCTGCTGCATGAATCCCTGAAGGAAGACCTGAGATTTCGTTGATCGGCACCAGTGCGGTGTCTGGCACGGAAATGCCGACTCTTCGGGCGAGTTCCATCATCGCGAATTCGTTCTCGGGTACGCGGGGAAACTGTGTGGAAGGGAGCTTTACGATCCAAGACCCGCCGACGCCATCGACCGGAATCGTGAGTCCGCCCCTGGCATTTTTGACTGCGGAGAACTTAAGTTGCACGCCGGCGAGTGAGAAGTGTAGCGCCGCTTCCGGTTGAGCTTCGGCCTCTGTGTCCGCTGTGTCGACGGACTCATCGAGAGGCATTGGGCCGTCTGCCGGCCGAATCTCAAGTGCCCCCGGAAGATCTTGACCCAATGTGGCGAGAAGGAAAAACTCGCGTTCTGGCTTTACTTGAGCGCGGGCGGCTAAGTAGTCGCGCATCGTTCCTTCTGGAAGAAGGTTTGCAAAGAACACGGGTAGTCTTGTTTGGGTAGGGCGAACATCCGTGATGAGATTGCCTAGGGCGTCTTTGAACGACAAACTGAGCGTCGCCCGATCGAGATCTGCGATATAGGCCTCGGTGAAGGCGAACAAGACCCGGTCTCCGGGGAGGCGTGTCAGTGTGCCAATACGTTCCCCGTATAGTTGGACGTCAAGGACGGCGATGTTATTCATCGGTTTCGTCCAATCGATAGGCCGGTGATTGGGGCGAACCGGTGTCGCGATGCGCCCAGGCGTTTCGAATTCTCCGCAGGTTCTGGTGAAGTGTTTCGAGCAGCTTTACCGCATCGCGGACCGCCTCTGACGTCGGCTGACCCCGCGATAAAATTCGCAGACGGGGAAGGGTGATGTGGGCGGCCGCGATCGAAGAGCGGGCCTCGGCATACGAGGCTTCGTCCAGTCGTGCAACGCGCAGTTCGTCGGCAGCCAAGGCGATGCCGGGAAGTACTTTCAGGTTAGGAAGATATTTCATCAGCGCGCGCGCGCGGCGGGCGAGTCGAGTCAGCTCTTGATCGAGCGAACTCGCTAGCGATTGGGTCGGTATGGATTCTCTTATAAGGGCCCGCAAAGCTGGCATCAACGGTGTCGGGACCAGAGAGAGCTCGAGGCCCAATACCCGTGCAATTTCGAGCAGACTCGTAGTCTGGGGATCGACGGCTCCGCGTTCGATTTTTGAGATATGGCTTTGTGCGAGCCCCACTTTGTCGGCGAGCGCGCGCTGGCTCAAGCCCGCGCGGTGCCGCGCGGTGGTGAGCGCCGTGATGATGGGCATGAGCTTTTCGGCAGTTTTTTCCACGTATTAAAGTATATCAGAGGACGTACTTGAGTGCTTATAATGACTCACACATTTGAGCTATTAAAGTAGTTTAAGAATCGAAAATTAGGCATTAAAGTAACTGAAAGCTATAAAGTAGCTCTGTTATACCCAAACGGAGGATTTTCGGCGAGCGTCTACACGCGAACGTCAAGGATTTGGCCGAGATTCCCGACAACATCAAGGAAAAGCTCGATATCCGCTCGGTGAAATGGATCGACGAGGTGTTGGCGGTGGCGTTGACGCACATGCCGGTACCGCTGCCCGCGCCGCCGGATCCCGTGAAACCTGCCGAAGTGATGACCGGCGAGAAGCGCGCCCGCAAGCCGGGTCGAACCAAGGGGCAGGTCAGGGCGCACTAGCCTTTAATTGCTGAGAGACCAGAAGGGCGCACCGCTAAAATGGTGCGCCTTTTTTTATGGCTCTGACACCAAATCGTTTTGGTGCTCGCTAGATCATTTTCGTAGTGCGGCCACGTTCGCATCAACAGCCTTTATGATCGGTCGAATGGACGTACGACGAATCGGTTGGCGGGCCAAGCAGGGCCCGAACTGCCCCACCTGCCCCAGCATCCGCTCTAGGCTTGCGATCGCCGAGCTCCGCTTGATTCCTCCTTTGGCTGCAAGCTCAAGGAGGTGGGCTCGGGTGACCCGACGAGCCTCACCGCAGATATCCATCTGGTGCTCCCCGCCGGTGCCGGAGTTAAATGTCAGATCGTAGGCAGGGGCAAGCCGCCACCTGCGATCTTGATCGAGGCGGAAAGCAAAGTTCTTGGAGTGGTCATCTCGATTATTGAAGATCACATTGAACACGGCGCGTTCGTAGGCTTTTAATATCTCTCGTTCGTCTGCCGTGAAAGCGCGGGTGACACGCAGCAAACTGATGTAATCGATGGAGGGCACCCTAAAGTCAGCATGCAATGCGCCAGCCAAGGTATGTACCGGCACGCGCATGCCGGATTCAATATCGAATCTTGCGCTACCAAAGGCGGCATGGGCGCGCCCTAGTCCAAAGTGTCGTGTCTCGGGGACCTCAATGCCACACGCACGTGCGGTTTCGCAATAGGCGTGCTCAATCGCGCACACTTCCTTGTGCTCGTTTTTAGCTGGGAACTTAATCAGGTAGGGAACGTGTTTCGGATCGGGCATGGTGCTGATGGTCCCATCCGCGACGTTGTAGCCCACAAGCACCTTCGGGCGCGCACCGTGCGGAGACCCTCCAAGCACCAAAAGATCCTTCAAGACTTCAGAGTCTTTGCCGGTCAGGACGGTGCCGACTTCCTCGGCGAGATTGAGCAGCGTCGTGTCGGGATCAGTCAACTCCACTGTATCCGCAGGCTCGAAGGTCAGCGCTCCGAGGGTCCGTTCGCCGAGGAAGGCAAGCCGATCGAGAGGGGACAACGTCGCGGCCTCAAGCCCGCGTCGGCGAAAAAAACGATCCATCAGAAGCATGCCCCAGCCATCCGGGAGCGCATCGGCAATCAGACCAGGCAATCGAAAGAGGAAGCGAGGAAAATCCTCATACGCATCCTCTCGCAGTGGCAGGCGAACTGGCGAGAGCTCAAGGCCCTCGCGCAAGCCATCTTTTGAATATTCGAACAGGAGATGAGAGCCATCATCTGCCAACTGCCCGAGCGGCCAGTTTTTACCCCATCCGCGGTATCGGACCAGCAGTTTCTTCATTGATGCCGACTTCGACGCGCGCGCACCCTGGGTGCAGTTGCGACCTGCTCCATCTGAGAAATAGACATGGGTCTTGCGACAAAAAGCGCCTCGAACTGATCAGACACACCTAGGACACTGGCGATACGGATGAGCGTGGCGAGCGTGGACCCAGCGGCCTTTGCCTCAAGGTTCTTGATGGTGCCCACATTGAGGTCGGTACGCGCAGCAAGTTCTTTCTGCGTCATCCGAAGCGCTAGTCGGCGGCTCTTGAGCCGAGAGCCCAGTTCGGCTGAGATCTCGGCGGGCGACATGAGTTTAATGTCTATCATATTAGCCGCTAACGCAGAATAACATATTTAGTGGCTATTATAATAGCTATTACAGTTTAATGCCAGTCCGCCGTCTGACCGGCTCGCTCAGAACCTATAGCGCACCAACACGACTTGGTGACAGAGCCTTTTTTATTGCGATAAGTGTTTCGGTATTGCCGCTGTGTCAACCCTGACATACAGCCGTTTCCGCCAGTTTTTTGCATGGTCGGCCGCCAGACTAATTCCGGGGCTAGCCAACCGCCCGCTCCTCGCGTAGACTTCCGCGCCTCTTCCAGGGGGGTGCTTAGCTCAGCTGGTAGAGCATCGCCTTTACACGGCGAGGGTC
>JAXDQN010000055.1:0-3367 GCA_034667865.1 Gammaproteobacteria bacterium | reverse complement strand
GGTGGTCACAATTCTGATCCAGCCCTTAGTGACTGCGGTCATATATAGGGAGGTATGGCGGCAGGCTGTGCGTATGTACTCACGGTGTTCTTACACTGTTAAACGGTAGTCTCAAGCGGGCTGCTTTTGGCATCGGTGGCGTGCATCGCGACATGTTGCGGCCGATGCTTTGCCATGGTCGGCAAAAGACGCTTTCGCAAAAGCTCCCTAGGACACGGCAATGTTTGCGGGATCCCCTCGGGATTTCTTGGCGCAAACGTCATCGCCTGTCCGTTCGTCAACGGGTCTTGCGACGAGGGCGGCGGGCGACAGTTTGAAGAGCTGCGCGCCGCGAGGCCGCGTGCTCGATTAGCTTTGCGGCCAAGACGGTAACGAAGCTTCGGTCGAGTCCGTCTTGCAGGGCCTGTTTGCGTGCGGTGCAATCACATCGGGCAGCATGTCGGCCATCTGGCGTAAACGGTTGACTAGGGCCTCTGCGTCCACGCCGCAGGCGAGGGCCTGCTTGCGCCACTCGGCCAAGCCAATCAGTGGAATGTCGTACTCACCCCCGATCTTCATGGCGACGCGCTGATCGATGAGTTCGGGGTAGGGTAGTTGGCTGGAGAGATCGTAGAGTGGGCTCAAGAGAACTTGATTCTCGGCGCCGAGCAATAGTGAGTAGTTCTTGGCGTGTGCGTCGGTACCGCCTATCAACCAGTTGAAGGCGTTGGCGTCGATGAAACGATCGATGTCCGCGCTAGGATTGGAACCCACGCGGCGAATCAGTGCGACGATGTCAGCGACCCCGGGGCCGCCGTCTTGTTGATACTTAGCACCGGGCAATAGTCCGAGTGCCTGGCACATGTCCTCTTGATGCACGCGCCTCACGAAGGCTGATCCTGGTGCAGGGGGAAGGCGATCGAAGCGCTCGATCACGAGGTAGGTGATCTCCTGCAAAGTGAGCACGAAGGATCGCGCCGCGAGCAGGCCTAAACGTCTAGCGATGTCCTGGCAGAGATGTTCATTTTCGACGAGACCGTCGAAGCCGGGAATGGCGGGTTTGATGATGTGGGTGGTGGGTGCGCGGCCGCTGGGTACTCCCCAGCGATCGCGCCGCTCGTCGTAACAAAAAGCAGTCTTCGCTTGCGCGCCGGGCAGACTCATCTTGCCGCGGTCACCTGGGCGGCGCACGGCCGAGGCATCGGAGCGCAGTTGCGTGAGGCGCTCGGCGAGTTCATCCAAGCTGATCCAATCGATCGAAGGTGCTTGTTGCGCTTGGACTGCCGCTCGCGCGTCTGGCGGGAAGAATTGCGCGGCACCGGGCACGTCAGCGCCCACGAACTGTAGCAGCTTGAACGGGCTGTTGGCCGACACGTGAAATTGCTGGCTCCAACGCTGCAGGACGTTTGGATTTTCCGGCAGCGGGTTCCAGAGATAGGGCCACACGGCTCTGTGCGAATAAGTGAGGTCGGCAAGCGGCATACTGACCGAGAGTGAGTAGCTGCTCGGCGAATCGCGCCAGCTGGGTTCGTAGTCGAGCGAGAGGCTGCCGGTCCTGTTCTTCCCGATGCGACCCACGAGTTCGCCTTCGATGAGGACTTCGAGCTCACTCATTTGCGCGGGCCGCGTTGCAGATGCTGGAAGACTAGATCCAGGCGCGGAGTCTTGAGGTCCGGGCCGCGCGCGTTTGTCCGTTTTGGCGGACATGAAGTGATGGCCGGAGCGGTATTCAAGGGGAAATCCTCATCTGGTCGCGCCGCACTCATCGTTGGCTCCGTGGTACTGGAAACCCCAATATATTATCCGTATAGGTCTCTACCACCTCACTCAACGGCGTTCCGCCTGGCAGCGTCAATACCGCCTTGTGCTCCAGCAGCTGTGTGGGCATCGACGGGACCGCCCAGTTGTCTTTGACTGCGTTCGCATTCATCTCCCAGCCTTCCGGCAACGGCCACCAGAGCACCTTCGACGATAGGGTGTGACGCTGAAAATGCACAGCCTGCACGGCTTTGCCAAAAGGAGTATCCGTGGTGTCGAGAACAGCGTTCATTTCGGGCGTAAGTCGACTTGGCACGTACCAGTTGTCAGCCGTTGAGAGCACCACTGCGCCGCAGCGCAGCTGGACCCTTCGGTATCGCACCGGCTCGGTGGGCGTAACACCCAACTCTTTGCGCTGCTCGGTGGACACTGGCTTGTCGGTGTCTCGCACTCGTTCGGCAAGTATTCTGGCTGGGGAAGCCAAATGGTGAACGTCGCACCAATGTTCAAGAGTCAAGGTGGCGCTGTTGTTGCTCAGTAATTCAGCATTCAGCGACTGCAGCAACGCGAGGGCCTCGAGACGCGTGATGAAACTGTCCGACCACGTGGGCGGCTTTACAGGAGTGGAGGCATCGGCACCCACGCTCAAAAACAAAAGCATCGTGACGCAACCCAATAGGATCCTTCGTATTTCAAGCATAGGTCTCTCCTTCCTCCATTTCCAACCACTATATTCCTGCAGTAAAATACGGGAAGTTCTCTGCCACATATCACCCCCGTCCCGCCCAACCGGATCAGGCACCGCGTCTGGTCGAAGGCGGAGACGGGGGAATCCGCATTGTAGTTTTTGCGCAGTCGCGCCTGGTGTGACCGGTTTTTCAACCGAGCGCCCACCTATTGGATATTTGCGCAGCTTACGACATGATGGCGTGACAATGATGCGGGCCCTGTTCTTTGATCGACGGTTCGCCCCGAGTCCTGACTCGCGGCGGCATTACGTGGAATGCCGCAATTGCGGCCTGTTGCAGATTCAACTGCCGGTGGGCCGCCGCGACATCGTGTCGTGCAGTCGCTGCCAGACCCAATTGGAACACAGCGCAGGGAAAAGCCTGGATGCCACCTTGGCTTGCTCGGCGGCGATTTTACTGCTGCTCATTGCTGCTTGGAGTGCGCCGTTCCTGACGGCCTCGGCACTCGGCGCCACTCGCACCAGCTACCTGCCCATGAGTGTCACGGTGGTTTGGAGAGACGGCTCGCCGTTGCTGGCGCTGATCGTGTTCTTGTTCGTGTTTCTGTTCCCGCTGCTGCGTTTCGCCGCGTTGTTGGCAGTGCTATCGGCGGTACGGCTCGAGCGTCGCCCCTCGTGGCTGACTTCCGTGTTCCGGCTGGCCAATGCGCTGCAAGTCTGGGCAATGTTGGACGTGTTTTTGCTGGGCTTGATGGTGGCTTACTTTCGCTTGCGCTCATCGTTGGTCGTGGAGCTCGGCGCCGGCGCCCTGTGTTTCATTCTGGCCGGGCTTTTGTCATTGATCGCGCGGGCGACACTGGACAAAGCGCAAGTCTGGCGCCACATCGCACCGGACAATGAGTCTATTCGATCACCCAGCATGATGTGTCCGAGTTGCGAGTT
>JAXDQN010000054.1:0-8721 GCA_034667865.1 Gammaproteobacteria bacterium | reverse complement strand
CACCGGCGCACCTGCTTCCGTGGCGCCGACTTCTTTTTTCGCATCCTTGATGGCCAGCATGGCGATGCGCCCATCCGGCATGTAGCGCAGATCTTCAATGGTGCCGTTAAACTCGAGCAGTTTGGTCAAGGCGCCGCCGTCCGGCGCCACACTATAGATGGAGCGCGAATGGCTGCCGGGCGTGCGTAGCGTGAAGCTCAAATGCTTGGAGTCGGGACTCCACGAGGGCGATCCGGGCCAGCATTGCGTGACGCGGCCGCAGGGTAGGCTCACCGTGGTCGCCGCGCCGCTCTTGACGTTGCGGATCACCAGATCGCGGACCGTGGGTTGGCCGCCGCTCGCGGACGAATCGCCCTCCACGGACGCCACGTATTCGGTGTTGGGGGAGATTTGGACCTCGCGAAAACGATGTACCAATTTACCCGGCGCGGTGTCCGCGGCGCAGGCAGTTTGCAAAGCCCCGATAGAAACCAAAGCCGACCCAGCCCAGCCGATGATCCGAACCATCCGTTTGCAAGATCTCAACATTTTTTCCCGCACCTCGTTATTGCGGCCATCAGCCGCGATTGAATCTCAACACCAGCGTCGCGCAAGCCAATAACCCCGCGCCTTCGACGCGCGCCAACCAGCGGTTCATGCCGCCGCTGACGCCGAATCGATGCGAGGCATGCGCAGCGCGGTGCGCCAGCCAACCATAGCCCACTAGTATAAAGAGTTCCGGCACCATGGAGGTGGCGGCCAGAATCAGCATTTGCGGGACCACCGCCCTGCCGGTATCAATAAATTGCGGTAACAGCGCCAAAAAAAACAGCAGCGCTTTAGGGTTTGCCAATTGCAGAGTCAGAGCGCCCAGATAGACCCGCCGTCGATCGGCGCTTAGGGGCGCGCCGCCGCTCAAGCTGACGGTCGCACTGGATCCCGCTGCGAGTAGTGCCTTGATGCCTAGGTAAATCAGATACGCAGCGCCCACCCACTTGGCAACCAAAAAAAAGCGCCCGCTGGCGGCAATGATGGCGCCCAGGCTGGTGGCCGACAGCGCAAAGTAGAATCCATTCGCGCTCAAGATACCGACGGCCGCCGGCACGGTGCGTCGCAAGCCCCCGCGTACGCCCTGCGAGACGACGTAGAACACCGCCGGACCCGGCGAGAGCGACAGCGCGGTTTCCATGACCAGAAATAGCAGCCAGGTTTTAAGGGTCATTGCCCGGTCAGAATAAACGCGCTCCGTTCGGAACCGCAATGCCGGGCTTGAACAGCACCACCTCGCCGTTTTCGTCCGGAAAGCCCAAGGTCATGGTTTGGTACCGATGAAGCTGGAAATGTGTTCATTCAGATACTTCGCATCGGCGGGCGACGCTCCGGCTCCCGCCGGGTGTCCCCACAACGAGGGAATGACGTCGAGGGTGCAATGAGGAATCAGCGCAGATTCGTACCTGGCATCCGTCACGGGGAAATACAAATCCGTCTCAGACGGCATGTACAGCACCGGAACCTTGATGGAACGCAGCGCAGCCTCGACGTCGCCGTGAAACGGCGGCGTGGTGCCGACGTCGTGGGCTTCCCAGGTGTGCATTTGCAGGATTAGATTGTTCGCATCGGCACCCGGAATGAAATTGGTCCGCAAGGCATCGACGACTTGCTGGAAAGTCTTACCCATCGATTCGTCGCTGCGCCACAATTCGCGCCGCCACCATTCCTGGGAAAACAGCCAGCCGGTCCAGACGATGGAAAACGCCTGGATACCCTTGGTGGGTTGCTCGGTATAGTCGCCGCCCTTGAATGCGGGATCCGTGGTTAGCGCGAAGATTTCGCTTTCCAGGCGCACGATGCCGTGACCATAGGTCTTCGCCGTGCCGGAAGTCGCGACGATGCGATCCATGAAATCGGGATAGCTCACCGCCCATTGAAAGGCTTGTTGCGCACCCATCGAGAATCCAATCACGGCGCGCAAATGTTTTACATGCAGCTGCTCGGTGAGCATCTGATGCACGGCCTGAACATTGTCGCGGATGGTGGTGACCGGAAAGCGCGGCCCATGAAAAGGTTCCGGCGTATTGCTCGGCGAGGAAGAACGGCCGTTGCCGAACAGCTCGCTGGTGATCAAAAACAGCTTGGTGGGATCGAGCGCTTTACCGGGTCCGATCAGGAACTCGTAGCCAGTCATGTCCGCCATGTAGTGGGATGGCAGCAGAATCGCATTGTCGCCCTTGGCGTTTAACTTGCCATAAGTGCCATAGACGATGCGCGCCTCAGGAAGCACGCTGCCGCTTTCCGTCTTGAAGTTCTTGATGAGGAACTCATGTTGTACGGGCTCCTTCGGCGGCTCGCCCGGAGTCGCGGCGCTGGTGGTTTGCATAATCCCAACATACAAGGTGGATGCCGCGATGAGAAGCGCGCTGCGCAGTGACATGTACTAGATCTCCGCCTTGGCAGCCGACTGAAACGAAATCTGCAGTTCGCCGGGCCCTTTCAGGAAATAAATACGTTCGCCGTGCGCATCCATCGGACCCTGCGGCGCCAAGCCGTTGCTGGTGGCGTAATCGGCAAACGCATCGGCATCGTCGACGATGATTTGCAGCATGACGCCTGCGGGCATCTGCGGACGTTGCGGCCATACCTCCACCCAACTCTCGCCGGCTGGAAATACCGCACCGGAAAATGTTGCGGTGGTGTTCGGCGCAGCGTTGATGCGGTCCTGCATCCCCAGGGCGCGAAAGAATTCGGCCAACTCCTCGGCCTGCTGAGAAACCGAGCAGTACCGAATCGAGAGAACTCGCATGTCATCTCCTTATGTGCGGGGGCGATTCGCTATTATGCACCGATAGGCTATCTGGCCACGATGGTGACACTCTCGGATTCGGGATCGAACAGGATTCTCGCCTCGCCATTCTTCAGTTGTACCAGCACGCGCGCAACCTTGGCCTCGAGTGAGATCTCTTTTTCGCCATAGTCGGTACCCTCGCGCAGCACGAAAGACTCGACCACGGCATGCAGCAAGTCCGGCGCCAGCTCGGTATGGGGAACGACGATAGGTTCAGGAGCAGGTTCCACTTAAGGCTTCGGGCGACGCGCCAGCCAGGTATCCAGATGACCGGCAAAGGCGTTGCGGTTGGCTTGATTGAGCGGCGGCGGGCCGCCGCCGACATTGCCGCTGGCACGCATCGTATCCATGAAATCACGCATGGCTAGCACACCGCGTATGGTATCAGGAGAGTAAAGCTCACCGCGCGGATTGAGGGCTTGGGCGCCTTTGGCAATGACCTCGGCAGCCAACGGAATATCGGCGGTAATCACCAAATCACCCGCGGAAGTTCGCTTGACGATCTCGGCATCCGCCACATCGAAGCCGGAGCCGACCTGCACTTGTCGGATGCTGGGGATGCGCGGCAATTGCAGCGCTTGATTGGCAACCAGAGTCACCGCAACGCCGGTGCGCTGCGAGGCTTTGAAAAGGATTTCTTTGATGACGACGGGACAGGCGTCGGCATCCACCCAAATGCTAGGTCCCGTCACTGGCTGCCTCGCTGCGATACATCGCGGCGACGATAGCACGTGCGCGGCTGCTACTTTAGCGGGCTTCCGGCTGCGAGCATCACGCGCATGGCCGCCTCATCGCCCTCGCGCTGTTCGCGTTGATCGAGCGCATGCCGCTCTTCCTTGCGAAATCGCTCGACCACTCGTCCCAGCGATTCAGCTTCGACGCGCTTCTCGCTCCATTGCGCGCGCTTTTTTTCGTAATCGGCACGGGCATGTTCAAGCGACTTTATTTGCTGACGCAGCGCCTCGCCCAGACGGTCGAGAAAGGAACGGTAGTTCTGCAGTTTCACCGCATCCATGCTCGCCCCGGAGTTCGCGGAGCTCTTGGTGTACTCGTCGCGATAGCTCTGCAGCTGCTGCAGCTTGCGCTCCAAATCGGCGACTTTGCGGCCCGCCTCGCCCATGGCTCGGCTCAAGTCCTTCGCCGACGTGGATGCGATCTCCTGGATCGGTTCGAATCTTTTCGATTTCATCATGGGCGGAGCACTATCGGACGATTGCCGCGGCCGGCGCCGAGAACTGCGTCACGAGTTGCTTGAGATCCGCATAACTTCGCTCGATTCCCACCGGTTCGTACATGTCCTGACGCAGAAATTCGAGCATTTTGGGCCACTGATCGACCGCCAGGTCGACCCGCAAATCCGACCCCCGCCGGTAGGCCCCGACCGATATCAGGTCGCGATTTTGCTGATAAGTGGAATAAACCTGCCGAAAGCGATTCGCCAGATCGAGCTGCTCGCGCGTGGCAATCTGGTGCATTGCGTGGCTGATCGAGGCTTCCACGTCCTCGGCCGGGTACAAGCCGTTCTCCGCCAAGCGCCGCGACAGCACAATGTGGCCGTCCAAAATGGCGCGCGCGGCATCCGCAATCGGATCGTTCTGATCGTCGCCCTCCGCCAGCACGGTGTAAAAGGCGGTGATCGAGCCGGCGCCGCGATCGCTGTTGCCCGCGCGCTCCACCAGCTGCGGCAAACGCGCGAACACCGACGGCGGATAGCCCTTGGTGGCCGGCGGCTCGCCGATGGCCAGGGCAATTTCACGTTGCGCCTGCGCGAAGCGCGTCAACGAATCGAGCAGCAACAAAACCTTCAAGCCCCGGTCGCGAAAATATTCGGCAATGGCCGTGGCCAACCAAGCGCCATGCAGTCGCATCAGGGGCGGATTGTCGGCAGGCGTGGCGACGACGACGGCGCGGCGCATGCCGTCCGGCCCCAGCGTATTGCTGACGAAATCCTGTACTTCGCGGCCGCGTTCGCCGATCAGGCCCACCACCGTGACATCGGCCTTGGTGTAGCGGGTCATCATGCCGAGCAGCACCGACTTACCGACGCCGGAACCGGCAAACAATCCGATTCGCTGTCCGCCGCCGACGCTGAGCAGCGCGTTGATCGAACGCACGCCCACATCCAGCGGATCGCGTATGGCACGTCGCATCAGTGGATTCAAAGGCTCGCCGGTGAGCGACACGCGATCCGTGCAGCGCAAATCGCCGAAGCCATCCAATGGCCGCCCCGCGCCGTCGAGTACTCGGCCCAACATCCCCTCACCCACGGCCACGGATGATTCGCTGCGCGTCGGAATCACTCGCGCGCCGGGCATCAGCCCACGAATGTCCCCGGTCGGCATCAAAAACAGCTTGTCGCCCGAGAAACCCACCACTTCGGCTTCGATTTGTTTGCCCTCGGCCGTATCGACCAGGCAGCGCCCGCCGACGGCGACCTGACAACCCACCGCCTCCAATGTCATGCCGACCATGCGGTTGAGCGTGCCTTCGACCACGATGTCGGCGGCATTCGCGACGCGCTCGCGCGCCTTGACCAGATCCTCCACCCAACGCTTCGATCTTGGGCGCGCGGCAGTGTCTGTCATGAGGTCGATCCGCCGCGCGGCACAGCGGCCTGGCGCTCGTTGCCCATCAGCTCGCTCAAGATTCCGCCCAGCCGCGTTTCCAAGCGCGCATCGATGCGCGAGGTGGCGCTGGAGATTTGGCATCCGCCGCGCGCCATCACGGGATCCTCAATGATCACCCAAGCGCGTTCGTTCTCGGTGGGAGCCAGATGTGCGCGCACCACCGCGGCATCCTCCGGATGCAGATGCACCCGTACCTCTCGGGCCGCCACCGGCAATGCCGCGATGGCGTCGCGGATGATGCCGATGATCTGCGTGGGATCGGTCTTCAATTCACGGCGCACGATTTGCCGCGCCAGAGCCATGGCCAGCGTCAGCAGCTCGCGCTCGACCTCGGTATCCAGCTCCTCAAAGGGCTTGGCGAGGTCGTAAAACATGCCGGACAAGCGCTCCACTTGCGCGCGCACCTCGGCGCGACCGGCTTCGCGCCCTTCGGCCAAGCCTTGTTCGAAGGCCTCCTTGTGCGCTTCGGCCTGCAAATCGGCCAGGCCGCCGACGGTGGCCATCTTCGGTCGTGCCGCGGGATTTTCCATGTCGGGTGCGGTCCAAACAGACACGCCCGACGCCTTGGGGCTGGCGTCAGACAAATTCGCCGGCGCTCTTGCCGCCCAAGGTGATCGTGCCTTCTTCCGCGAGACGCTGCGCGATGACGATGATTTCCTTTTGCGCGGCTTCGACGTCGGCGAGCTTTACCGGGCCGCGCGCTTCCATATCGTCCTTGAGAATTTCCGCGGCGCGCTTCGACATGTTCTTCAATATCTTCTCCTGAACCTCCGGCTCAGCGCCGCGCAAGGCCACCGCCAGCGTATCGGAGCCCACCTCGCGCAGCAGCGCCTGGATGCCGCGATCGTCGACATCCAACAGATTGTCGAAGATAAACAGCAAATCCTTGATCTGCTGATGCATGGCTGCGTCGGACTTCTCGATCTTGCCCATCTCCTCGCCGCTCTTGTCCTTCTCCATGGCATTGAGAATATTGGCCACGGTGCGCGCGCCGCCCACCCGCCGCAGAGGCGCCGGCGGCTTGACGTTGGCCTGTTTCTCGACCAGCTGGTCCAACTCGGTCAATGCGGTTTGCGGCACTTCGTTCAACGAGGCGATGCGCATCAACACTTCAGTGCGAAAATCATCGCTGAGCAGCGGCATGATGGCCGCTGACTGTTCCGCTTCCAGATGCGACAGCACGATGGCGGCAATTTGCGGATGTTCGCCGCCGATGATCTGCGCCACCGCCTTGGCTTCCATCCACTTGAGCTGCTCAATGCCCTGGCCGGCCTGTCCGGTTGACACCCGATCGAGCAGCATATCGGTCTTCTGCTTGCCGACGGCCTGGGTCAAGACGCGCCGGACGTAATCGGTCGAACCGCTGGCCATGTTGGCCTTGCCGTCGGCGATGCCGATGAATTTGTCGAGCACCGAAGAGGCCTGCTCGCGCGACACTTCTTTGAGCTCGGCCATGGCGATGCCGATCTTCTGCACCTCACGCGCATCGAGCTGTTTCAGAACATTGGCGGCATCCTGCTCGCCCAGGCTCATCAACAAGATGGCGGCGCGCTGTGTTCCGGCAAGATCATCCGGCGTGTTAGCCATCCGCGGCGACCCAATCCTTCACGACCTGTGCTGCGCGGCGTGGATCCTGTCCCACCAAGGTTCGCGCTGCCGCGATCTGCTGCTCAAAGCTGGGCGCGAGCTTGATGGCGTTGGCATTCTGTCCCGACAAGCTGAGCCGATCGCCGGCGTAATCGCCATCGTCGGACGCCGATTTGCGCCCTGCAGGCTTGGTCAGCGACTTCATCAGCGGACGCAGCACCAAGAATGCAACCACCAGCACCAAGCCTGCGCCGACGATTTGCTTCGCCAACGACGCGACCCACGGCTGCTGCCAAAGCGGCAGTCCATCGACGGGACCAAGTGGCGCGGCACTTTTGAACGCCTGATTCAAGACATTCAATTGATCGCCGCGGTCGTCTTTCAGGCCGATGGACTCCTTCACCAGCTGCGAAAAGCGCTTGATGTCGGTATCGCTCATCGGCGCCGTGCTGACCTTGCCGTCTGCATCCACTTTCTGCCAGTCATCGAGCACCACACCCACGCTCAGGCGTTTCAGGTTGCCCACCGGCTGCTTGGTGTACGACAGGGTGCGATCGACTTCGAAGTTGCGCGTGCTGCGCTCGGCATTCGAGGTCGGACCACTGCCGGCCGCGGTGGTCTGCGCCGCGCCCTGGGCGCCTGCAACACCCGCGGCGGCCGCGGCGGGAGCCGGATTTCCCGGAGTCGCAGCACCCGGAATGTTCGGCGCCCCCGATGTGCCCGGCGGTTGATTGCTGAGCGCGCCCGGAATGCCTTCGGCGCCATCGCCGCCCTTGCGCGATTCCTTGCTGGTTTGTTCGCTGCGCACCGCGGTTTTTTGCGGATCGTAGTTCTCGCGCGTTTCCTCGGTGACGGTGAAGTCGAGATCCGCCGTCACGGTGGCGCGCACGCGGCCCGCGCCGATCATGGGTTCGAGCAGTTCGATGATGCGTCGCTGGTAACTCTCTTCCAGCTTGCGGGTATATT
This sequence comes from Gammaproteobacteria bacterium, assembly GCA_034667865.1. GTDB lineage: Bacteria > Pseudomonadota > Gammaproteobacteria > Steroidobacterales > Steroidobacteraceae > Bog-1198. The sequence continues at coordinate 720 of JAXDQN010000054.1, read as the reverse complement.
CGAATTGCCGCGTGCTGGCCGCCGACTCGGCATTCTCGTCGGGCGAGTTGAGCAACGATCCGGCTTGATCCACCAGCGTCACATCGGTGGCTGACAACTCCGAGACGCTCGAGGCAACCAGATGCACGATGGCCGCCACCTGGCCGGGCTCGAGGCGCCGACCGGGGTACAGCTGCAACATCACCGATGCGGTGGCTTTGCGCGCATCGCGCAGGAACACCGAGGGCTTGGGCAACGCCAAGTGCACGCGTGCACTCTGCACGCCTTGCACCTTGACGATGGTGCGCGCCAGTTCGGTCTCCAGTACCGATTGATAGCGAGCGCTTTCCATCAAGGTGCTGTTGCCCAGCGCAGATTCCTTCTGAATCATTTCGATGCCCATGGAGTCGCTTTGCGGCAGACCCTGGCTGGCGAGGCGAATGCGCGCTTCCTGGACTTTCGTTTCGGGCACCGATACCGCGCCGGAAGGACTGAGCTTGAACTCGATGCCCGCCGCCGTCAGCGCATCCATCACCTGCCCGCTCTCGCGTTCGGATAGCTGGCCGTACAGGACGCTGTAGTTCTGGCCCTGGGACCACAGCACCAGCCAGATGGCCGCGGCCACTGCGGCGGCGACGCCGGCGAGCAGCGCGACTTGTTTGAGGCCGGGAATGTCGGCCAAGCCGCGAGCCGGCGCCGGTATGGTAGTGGGTACGATGTCAGCCATGAATCAAATCCTCG
>JAXDQN010000053.1:0-2605 GCA_034667865.1 Gammaproteobacteria bacterium | reverse complement strand
ACGGCGTTCGCTGCGCAGATTCAAGAACAATGCATTCTTGACGCTGTCGCTGATCGCCACGCTGACGGGCTTGGCCTGCTTGGGAGCGATTCTCTGGACTCTGCTGTCGCACGGACTGTCGGGCATGTCGTGGCATCTGTTCACCCAGATGACGCCGCCGCCGGGCAGCCGCGGCGGATTGCTCAATGCCATCTACGGCAGTGCGGTGATGACCTTGCTCGGCATTCTGATCGGTTCGCCGATCGGCGTGCTGGCGGGGACTTATTTGGCCGAGTACGGCAGAAATTCGCGGCTGAGCACCGTCATTCGCTTCATCAACGATGTGCTGCTGAGCGCGCCATCCATCATCGTCGGCCTGTTTATCTACGAGATTGTCGTGGTCCGCATGGGGCATTTTTCCGCGTTTGCCGGCGCCCTGGCGTTGGCGGTCCTGGCGATTCCCGTGACCTTGCGGACTACCGAGGACATGCTGAATCTGGTGCCGATCGGGATGAAGGATTCTTCCGCGGCGCTCGGCGCCTACCCCTGGCGCACCACCTTGAGCGTGCTGTATCCGGCCGCGCGCAGCGGCATCGTCACCGGGCTGTTGCTGGCGATTGCACGCATCAGCGGCGAAACCGCGCCACTGCTGTTTACCGCTCTCAACAATCAGTTCTGGAGCACGAACTTAAATGCGCCCATGGCGAATTTGCCGGTGGTCATTTTTCAATTCGCCTTGAGCCCTTACAAGGATTGGCAGGATCTGGCATGGGCGGGCGCCTTGATCATCACCGTGACCATATTGCTGCTGAGTATTTCGGCGCGGGTGCTGTTGGCCTTGTTGCAGGCGGAGCGGGGTTCCGGACGATGATTCCTTCTTCGACCAAGGCGCCAAAACATTTGAAAATGCGGGCTCCCATCCCTACCGCGGAACCCGCGCAGGATCTGGGTCCGCCGAAGATCGAGATTCGCGGCTTGAACTTCTACTACGGCGCCGTGCAGTCGCTGCACAACATCAACTTGACGCTCGCCGACCGCTCCATCACCGCATTCATTGGCCCGAGCGGCTGCGGCAAGTCCACCTTGCTGCGGGTGATGAATCGCATGTACGCGCTGTATCCGAAGCAGCGCGCGGAAGGCGAGGTGTTGATCGGCGGGCGCGACATTCTCGCCGCCACCGTGGACGTGGCCGAACTGCGCTATCGCGTCGGCATGGTGTTTCAGAAGCCCACGCCATTTCCGATGTCGGTGTTCGACAATGTGGCGTTCGGGTTGCGGCTTGCCGGCGGCATCCGCACCGCGGACCTGAAACTGCGGGTGGAAACCGCGCTGCGCGATGCGGCGATTTGGGACGAGGTGAAGGACAAGCTGCAAGCCGATGGCCGCAGCTTGTCGGGCGGACAGCAACAGCGCATTTGCATCGCGCGGGCTATTGCCGTGCAGCCGGAAGTGCTGTTGCTCGATGAGCCGACGGCCGCGCTCGATCCGATTTCCACATTGCGCGTGGAGGAGACGCTGCAGGCCCTGCGGGAAAAATATTGCATCGTGGTGGTGACGCACAATTTGCAGCAAGCCGCGCGTGTCTCGAACGTCACCGGCTTCATGTTCATGGGCGAGTTGGTGGAAATCGGCCCTTCGGGGCAGATTTTTACCTCGCCCAAACATCGCCGCACCGACGACTACATCACCGGACGATTCGGTTGATGAACGACAGCGGAATCGCCGACGCCGGCGTCGCGGTGGTGCGCGACAAATTGTTCGATCCCGTCATGGCGGCGCGCAGTGTCAGCGTCCACTACGGCGACAAGTGCGCGGTCAGGAAAGTTACGCTGGATATCGGCCGCAACCAGGTGTTGGCGATGATCGGCCCGTCCGGTTGCGGCAAATCGACGTTCCTGCGCTGTCTGAATCGCATGAACGACACCATCGCCAGCGCGCGGGTCAGCGGCAGCATCACCCTCGATGGTCACGATATTTACGACAAGAAGCAGGACGTGGCGCAGCTGCGGGCGCGCGTCGGCATCGTGTTTCAGAAACCCACGCCGTTTCCGCATTCGATTTACGCCAATGTCGCCTACGGGCCCCGCATTCATGGCTTGAGCAAGAGCCGCGGCGACATGGACGAGTTGGTGCACACCAGTTTGCAGCGTGCAGGCCTGTGGGAAGAAGTGAAAGATCGGCTGTCGACACCGGGCACCAGCCTGTCGGGCGGTCAGCAACAACGACTGTGCATCGCGCGCACCATCGCGGTGAATCCCGAAGTGATTCTCATGGACGAGCCGACCTCGGCGCTCGATCCCGTCGCCAGCGCCAAGATAGAAGACTTGATCGACGAGCTGCGTGAGAACTACGCCATCGCCATCGTGACGCATAACATGCAACAGGCCGCGCGCGTATCGCAGCGCACCGCTTACTTTCACATGGGCGATTTGATCGAGGTGGGACCCACGGAGTTGATTTTCACCAATCCGCAGCAGAAGCTCACCGAGGACTACATCACCGGACGATTTGGCTAGTGTGAGGCGGTGCCCGTGGCGGCGCCGGCCTGCCGATCCATGGCGCCACGCACCCTGGCCACCTCGCTCGCCGACACGCCGGGCGCCTTATTGCCCCAGCCGTTGCGGAT
>JAXDQN010000052.1:0-5386 GCA_034667865.1 Gammaproteobacteria bacterium | reverse complement strand
GTAGGCCTCGGCCAGTTCCCGCCGGGTGGCTGCGTCGAGCGGTCCTTGGCGCAGGGCAGGCTCGAGCCGGCGCGCCGCCTCCCCCCAGAATCCGAGTTCCCCGGCGCCGTGCACGGACGGATGCGATCCGACGATCTGCTCGGCCAGCGATGTGCCCGAACGCATCATGCCCACCACGAAGACCGGCTTGGCCGAGGCAGATACACCGTCTTGAATGTTTGCGAGGCTGTCCCGCGTGTACACACGGATCAAATCGTCGACCAAACCCTTGTGCTCTTCGCGCTCGTAGCCGTCCGCAATGCTCTTCAGCAATTCGTTGCCGCGGCGGTAATTCGCAAAAGCCCGTTCGAAGTCACCCACGTCGTCGCAATACTTGCCCATCGCAAAGCGCATGCCCGCTTCTGTCACGGGCGCCATTGAACCGGCTACCAGCTGCTCTGCGGTCTCGAGCCATTGATGATCAGCCGCCGTCATCTTGCGCGTAGTGACCAACGCCGCCCAAGCGGCCGGTGATTTAGGATCCACGTCCAATACCCGTTTGAACATATCCCCCGCATCGTCGAAGCGGCCTTCCAGTTTGGCCACCTGTCCCATGCCGAACAAAGCACCGGCATTGCGCGGCTCATCCTGCAATACTTTTTGGAAAACAGCCTTCGCGTCGGCGATCCGCCCGGTCATGTGCAAGACTTTCCCTAGATGGAGGCGTGCTTCGGGACAGTCCGGGTCCATGTGGGCAGCCAAGCGAAATTGAGCCTCCGCTTCCTCGTAGCGGCCCCGCATGTAGAGCGCAGAACCCAGATTGTTCAACACCTGCACAGTCGGCGGATGATGTTCAACGAAACGCTGATAGCACTCGATGGCATCGGCGAGCAAACCGTCGTTGAAGAGTTGGTCCGCACGCGTGAGCAATGCTTGGTGACTCTCGCGTGGCGTCGCGCTCTCGGGTTCCAAGGACAGGTGCCGCACCAGCCTGCGGGTTACGGCGCCGGCGAATGCCTTATCGAGGCCATTGGCCAGCAGGGTTGACTTGAAGGAATCGGCAAACTTGGCCTTCTGATATATGTTGAGCCGCAACGGGCGCACATCGCGATCCGCGCTTCGCAACAGGACGTGCAGCGCCGGTGCAAAGCCCCACTCCGCCCCCGTGCGCGGCGCAAATCGGGCCGCCAGACGCGCGCCGTGATCCACCGCGTCCTGAGCATGGAACCACGCACGCGCCCGCACGTGGATTCCGCGCCGCCATCGGTCCAATACCCTATTCCCTTCCATGCCCGATGCAGTAAGTCACTGCCGCCGTCCTTGTACATCCCAAATTCCGGCCAAATTCTCACATTCGAGAGATCGCGCAACCGTAACCCAGGTCACATTTTCCTTGTCACATGTCTACCGCAAGGTAATTCTTGCACTCTTTATTAAGATTATTTTAGGTGGCGGATCGCTGCGGCGGGCGCTGGCCGGTCGCTGCCAGCGCGTGAAGCAGACATAAGCTTAGATTATTGAGTAATAATGTCGCTGTAGGCTGGGTCTTGTATGTGAGCAGCAATATCGCTGCGCTTAATAACTAGAGGGTACAACTATGCAGATGAACAAACTGTCGACCGCCGCGATGGCTGCTGCTGCCGCGATGCTGTTCTCCACCGCCGTTACCACCACGTCTTTCGCGGCCGACGCGGCCACCGTGAAGTGTGCGGGCGTGAATTCTTGCAAAGGCACTTCCGAGTGCAAGTCTGCGAAGAACAGCTGCAAAGGCATGAACAGCTGCAAGGGCCAGGGCTTCGTCTCCATGACCAAAGCTGCCTGCGACGATGCCAAAGCAAAAGCCAAAGCCGGCTAATCAGCGATACTCTCGTTGAATAGGAGCCGGGCGCAGGCCCGGCTCCTTTTACGATGAATCTCTCCGGATTCGGCCTCGGGCTTCGCCCCACGCACTACGAAGCCATTTTGAGCGGGCCCCAGCCCATCGATTGGCTGGAAGTCATCACTGAAAATTACCTGGTGCCTGGCGGCAAGCCGTTGGATTACCTGGAACGAGTCCGCGAACGATTTCCTCTGGTGATGCACGGTGTGTCCCTGTCCATCGGCAGCACCGATCCCATCGATATGGAGTATCTAAAATCGGTGCGGGCGCTGGCCGCACGGATCGAACCCCATTGGATCTCGGATCACCTGTGCTGGACCGGCATCGAAGGCAAAAATCTCCACGATCTGCTGCCGCTGCCATACACCGAGGAGGCGCTGACCTCGGTGGTGTCGCGGGTGGGTCAGGTGCAGGACGCATTGGGCCGCCGGATTTTGTTGGAAAATGTCTCCAGCTACCTGACTTTCCACGCCTCCGACATGAGCGAATGGGAGTTCCTGCGCGAGGTGGCGGCGAGCGCGGACTGCGACATCCTGCTGGACATCAACAATATCTACGTCAGCAGCATCAATCACGGCTTCGACGCCGTCGAATATCTGCGCGCCATGCCGAAGCAGCGAGTGCGCCAATTTCACCTTGCCGGTCATAGCGATATGGGCGGTCATCTGATTGATACCCATGATCATCCCATCATCCAACCGGTGTGGGACCTGTTTGCCGCAGCGCTGGATCTGTTCGGCGCTGTCCCCACCATGATCGAGCGGGATGACAATATTCCTGAACTGCACGAATTGATCGCAGAACTCGATGTCGCACGCGACATTGCCGCGCGCCATACGCGCCAAGCCGCATGAAGCAGGCACGCAGTCCCTTACGCGAACTACAGCGCGACCTGCAGCGGCATCTGCTCGGCGAAGACAGCGCAGTCAGCGCCGCCATCGTCGACGCGCCGCCGTTACCCGCGCTGCAGCGCCTGGCGATTTACAAGAACGCCTATCGCGTGCGGCTGATCGATGCATTGCACGAGACCTACCCCGTGCTGCATGGCTTGTTGGGCGACGAACTATGGGTGGCATTGGGCGATGCTTTCGTCACGGCACATCCGTCGCCATTTCGATCCATCCGCTGGTATGGGCGCGAAGTGGCGGACTTCATGGCACGCACGGCGCCATTCAGCGAATCGCCGGTACTGTCAGAGATTGCGTCGCTGGAATGGACCTTGTCCGAGGTGTTCGACGCTGAAGATGCGGAGGCAATCGAGCGCTCAGCGCTGGGGAAAGTACCGCCCGACGCCTGGGGCGGCTTGAAATTTATTTTCCATCCTTCGCTGCGTAGGCTGGAATTTCAGTGGAATACCGCCGCAGTTTGGAAGGCCATGAGCAACGATGAAACCCCGCCGCAGCCGCAGCGGGCGGACTCGCCAGCGCCATGGTTGCTGTGGCGCCAAGGTCTGCAGAATTATTTTCGCTCGATGAGCTTGCCCGAGGCCGCCGCGTTGGATGCGGCCCGGCGCGGCCGCTCCTTCGGCGAGATCTGCGAAGACCTTGCCGCCTGGCTACCCCATGAAGAAGTGCCCGCCGCCGCCGCAGGCTTTTTGGGTGCCTGGGCGGACAGCGGCGTCATCATTGGCCTCGAATCAGACTCGCCTTAGAGCAGATCTCCGCCCTCGCCGACCAATTCCTTGCGCAGCATCGGGATCGGCGGTCCGCCGAACGATAAGAACTGGTCGTGGAATTCATGCCAGCGCGATTGATCACCCTCGGCAGGCGGGGAACCGCCCGGCGTGGATGCGCCCCCTGCGGTTTTGGCCAGCCAATCGGTGCGCAGTTTACGGATCATCAATTTGCCCAGGGTGTAATTCAAGTAAGCCGGATCGTAAGTGCCGCGCGATGCCTGCTGGCGCGCATTGCCCGGGTCCTGAAATGCCTGCTCGCGGAACATTTTTTCCGACTGCGCCACCGTCATGCCGTGGGTGTGCAACCCAATGGCCGACAGCAGGCGTACATCGCGGAGCAAGGCCTCACTGAGCTGGCCGACGTGCGATTCGGCATCGCCCTTGTTCAATCCCATATCCCACATCATTTCTTCGGCGTAGTGCGCCCAGCCTTCGGCGAAGGCATACCCCACCCACACGGACTCCAACTTGTTGGGGTTGGCATTCGAATGCAGGAACTGCAGAAAATGCCCCGGCCAGACCTCGTGAACCGAGGTGAATAACAAGATCGCCTCGCCGGGAATATAGGCGGCCTGCTCAGCCTTGGGCCACTTCGGGTCAGGCGGCGCAATGTTGTAAATCGACACCACGCCCTTCTCGTAAGGCCCCGACGGATTGATGAATGCAAAGTTGGCCCGATTATAAGGCGGCGCTTCCGCCACCAGAGCCTCATCGCCGTTGGGTATCGACACCACGTTATTCTTGGCGACGAATTCTTTCAGCATTTTGAGCTGATTGCGCGCCTCCTCCACCGGGCTGCCCTTGGGCTTGTTTGCCCCCATTTTCGCCACGCATTGCGCCAGCGATGCCTTCGGCAAATAGGTGGCGCATTCCGTCTTGAGCGCAGCGGTGTTGCGTTCGAGATCCGCGCGGCCCGCGGCCTCGATCTTGTCGATGGGCATATCGACTTGCTCGGTCTGCTTCACCATCAGCGCAAACGCGTCAGGCCCCAAGACAAACTTGTCGTTGGCATTCTTGCGTTCGCCGACCAAGTAATCCTTCAACGCCGTCATGGCCGCCGCCGCATCCTTGTCCGCATCGGCCAACTGCTTCTGCAACTCCGGATCGGACACCGATGCGAACACCGCGGCAACATTCTTGGTGTAGAACGTGGCCAATCCGCCGAACTGGTCAATGCCCAGCTCGACGTACGTCTTCGGCATGGGCGACTTCAAATTTTCCTTGATCGAGGCTGCCATGTGCGGGATGGCCTTCGCGTACTTGATGTAGGCCTTCATGCGCACATCCAGCGGCGCATAGTTGCGGCTCAGATAAAGATCCGGGTCGATCTGGCCCATGTACCAGTACGGGTTATTGAACGGGAACCCCGACTTCTCCAGCCAGAACAAATCCTTGTCGATCACCGCGAGCAGGTAGGCGCGATCGAATCGCTCCCGCGGCTGCAACTTGGAAGCATCGACAGCGGAAAGCTGCTGTTGCTGATCGTGCAGTCGCGCGATCTCGCGCTTGATGCCGTGGCTGCTCAAGTCGGGCAGCTTGCCGTCGTATTCATGGCGGCCTGCGACCGCGGCAAATGCCGGCTGGTTGGTCATGTAGTCTTCGATGAAGCTATTGGCTGTCCTCGACCATTGTTGGCTGGCGGCCGATGGGCCTTTCGGTGCCGCCGGCGGCGGCGCTTGATTGCAGGCTGTCAGGATCAACAACAGGATGGCCGGCAACGCAGCACCGAGCGTACGTGTACGCGATCGTGATCTCCACATTTGAACTCCCCCTCTTCTTATTTAATTAGAAATCGTAGCGGCCGCCGCGCTGCAGCGCGCGTTTATAAGCATCGCGCGCATGAATACGGTCGA
>JAXDQN010000051.1:0-4728 GCA_034667865.1 Gammaproteobacteria bacterium | reverse complement strand
GTTCGTGCGGGGCGAGTTCGGCGAGGATGCGCCCGAGGCGTAATGCCTCCTCGCACAATGTCGGCCGCATCCATTCCACTCCCGCAGTCGCCGCATATCCTTCATTGAAAATCAGATAGATCACTTCCAGCACCGATGCGAGGCGTGTCGCCAGTTCCTCCGCACGCGGCATCTCAAAGGGAACGTGCGCCTCGGTGAGGGTTCGTTTAGCGCGCACGATCCGTTGACCGATGGTCGCCTCAGGCATCAAAAACGCGCGCGCGATTTCCGCAGTGGTGAGCCCTCCCAACAAACGCAGTGTCAGCGCCACCCGCGCTTCGGTTGACAGCACCGGGTGACAGGCAATGAACATGAGGCGCAGCAGATCATCGCCGATGGCCTCTTCGGGCGCCTCATCCGCGGTCGGCCCGTCCCCGGCGAGCAGGTCGGCCTCCTGGGCGATGAGCTGATGCTTGCGCTGCAGAAGCTTGAAGCGGCGCAACTGATCGAGCGCGCGGTTCTTGGCGGTGGCCATGAGCCATGCTCCAGGATTGTTCGGCAGACCCGCTTTGCCCCATTGCTCGAGCGCGCTGACCAGGGCGTCCTGCGCTAGCTCCTCCGCGAGCCCCACGTCGCGCAGCATGCGCGTAAGTTTTGCGATGATCTTGGCCGATTCCATGCGCCAGACCGCCTCGACGCTGCATTCGATGCTGCCTGTGGGCATGATTAGCGCGGCGTCATCATTCGAAGCATGCGCAAATTATGTCTGAATCTCGCCTCCCGCTAGGCAAAGTCTTCCATCTCGAACAGCGGACGAATCTCGATTTCTGAATCCGTCGGCATGGGATTGGGGCAACGCTTGACCCACTCAACCGCCTCCTCTATCGATTTGACCTGCCAAAGCCAGAAGCCTGCGACTAGCTCCTTAGTCTCGGCGAACGGACCGTCTACGACGGTTCGATTGCGCCCCGAGAAGCGCACGCGTTTGCCGTCAGAGCTGGGGCGCAGGCCGTCGGCGGCCAGCAGCACGCCCGCCTTGATGAGTTCCTCATTGAACTTGCCCATCTCAGTCAGCATGTCTCGGCTCGGCATGACTTGCGCTTCGCTGGCCCCGGTCGCTTTCACTAACACCATGACTCTCATCATTTTCTCTCCAAATTTTTGTAACAAATTGCACGTCTCTAATCCAACGACGATCCACCCTTGGCGAATTCGACCAGCACTCAACATTTTCTTCGCGGCGGCGCAATGGATCGGTGCTTAGAGAGACCGAAAGCTAGGAATCGGTGAGTGAGGCCAGGGGTCACAATCGGATAAAACAACGACCTGGAACGAACGTAAATCATTCACAATCAGTTAGTTATAGACTAATTGAAGAAACACGATGAGGTCTGCTACATTATTGGACTGCTGCTGTGCATGCCAGTCTTCGCCGCGCCGCAGGGGGACAGCGGCCCTCCGGCGGACATCCTCGCGGTCCGCAATATAGAGATCATATTCAACACCGCCGGCAGCGTCCTCCCAAGCAAGGACCTCGATATGATGATGAGCCTGTTTGCCGATGACGCCGTGCTCACTGACACTGCGCACGACAATAAGGTGTACCGGGGCAAAGGTTGGCAAGGTCGACAAGCTCCAATTGGTGAGAGCGAAACATCGCGCCGGGAAATCCGTAGCATTTTGGTGCAAAACGACCAAGGTGTGAACGAGATAGCGCGAGGATCGGCCGATCTCCCGCTAAAAAAACAAACCCTGCCGATACGCAGCGGCATACTAGTGCGGAACTGGCGAGGTTTCGCCGGAGTCTAACTTGGAGAAGGGGCGCTGGGTCAGTGGTACTCAGAAACCCCGCTCAGGCGAACCATGCGGGTGATGTTATGAATCGATCGGCGAAGAAACTGCTCGCGAGGAATCTCGTCGCAAGCCTTGCACTCGCGGCCTTCGGGGCGGGTGCTGCGGGTGCTGCGCGTGCTGCCGCCGCGCAAGAGAGTCCGCTTCCTACGATCGCGATACCGGCAACTCCGGAGCGCGCAAGAGTGGCAGACCAGCTATTACAAACTAAGATCGAAAATGCGCTGCTGTCTGATCCTTACTTTTATAGCGCGCACGTAACCGTTTCGGTCAAGAACGGTACTGTATTTCTAGAGGGATTTGTCTTCAGCGATTGGGATTTGCGAGATGCGCTCCGAATCGCCACCAAGGCCTCAAATGGCGGCCGCGTGGTCGATAATCTGACAATTGAAGTAGGCGGACGCAAGTAGGCGGCATCGGTCGACCAAAAACGTAAAGCGAAAGAGGGATCAATGCAAGGGGCGCTGACTGTCGCGCCTGCACCTCGAGCTTACGGCCCCCAGCGATCGACGAATGACGATTTGGCAAGCGGCGCTCACGGCGCCGCCTGCCAGTATCCGCCTGCTCAATGTTCTGCTATAGGGACTCGAGGAAAGTCAGCAGTTCCTTCTTCTGCGCTTCGGGCAGATCGCGGAATCGCCGCACGACATGTTCAGCCTCCCCTTCGTGACGCTCGATGGCGTTTTGCAACGTCAGCGATCTCAGATCGTGCATGTAGCGGGGGCGCATCCGCAAACCCCACAGTGGCGCGGTACGTAATTTGTTCGCCGTGTCCGCAGGACCAGCCTGTACGATGCCATCGCCGGTGCCGATGTCATGCAGGAGGAAATCGCTGTACGGGTGTACGATTTTGTTTCCCAGCGCCACGGGCACTACAAATGCCCCACCATCGATCACAGTACCGGGTTTGGCGGTGGTGATGCTCGCGACATGGCAGGCCGCACAGCCGATGCGATCAAACAAGCGGTCCCCCGACTGGGCGTCATGAGTTGCCGCCAAAGTAGCATCGCGCGGCGGCGTTTTCGTGCCACGGACGAACTGTGCAAAGTGATCGATGTCGGCCAACCCCAATTCATCAGGAACGTCCTCTGGATCCGGAGTGACCTTGCCGATGCTGGTTTCATCCTTGGGCCGCAGCCGGTTCGTGACGCCCATTTCGTTCAGATACGCATCGCCGATGAACGAGAGCAGACTGCTGTGCTGGTCCTTCCAACCGAAACGGCCGATACGCGATTGACCGGGCGCCTCCAACACGGGAACCTCGATCGCCTCGCCATGAATCCGCCCCTCGCTGTTCCGGGGCTGGGCGTCGGCTATCGCCAGTAATGTGCTGTCATCGATTGCCTCGACAAAGCCGTCACCCAGCGTGTTCAGGGCAGCCCGCAGCGCCCGGATGTTTTCCGTCCGCGGGATGTGTTCCTGCGCCTCGGGCAGCACAGCTCGATCGTTTATGAGAGATCGGCCGGTGATGGTGGCAGCCCCGTCGTTGATCGGCACCGTCGGATTGACGAAATTGCCGTTGTCATCGAGGTGTCCCACCCGCAGTTCGGTGAATTGGCTCGAACCGCCGCTCACCGGATTCTGGTGGCATTCGGCGCATGCCCGGCCGTTGAATACCGGGCCTAGACCGCTGGCGACGTCGTGCTGCATTTCATAAATCTGTTGGTCGAGCGCAAAGTGATCTCCGCTCGGCTCGATTATCCCGTTGCTCACACTCATCGAGCCGGGAGCCTTCACCAACGTTGGGGTATCAAAGCCAGCCGGCGCTTCTGTGGCTTGCGGCGCGGCCGCCCATAGCGGCACCTGCACGGCGATTGCAGAAATCAAAACAGTAGTGAGTCTCAGCTTCATCGCATTTCCCTCCCGAGATCCTAGCCATTAGAGTTTCATTGCATACGGCGAGCACGGCGCGCCGAAGGCGTTAGTAAAGACTCGGAGGGATCGCGCTCTATTCCGAGAGCGCGATTGGAATTGATGACAGTTGGATGATGCCGTTCGCCACATGGTCGCAGTGAAATAATTACCGATTCGCTGCGATGAAGCCTGACGCTCGACACAAAGCCGAGCCAACGCGTCGGGCGGGAGCCACGGCGTACCTGTCGTCCTTGACGATGCTGCCAAGGCGCTATGGTGCGATGCACCATAAAAAGATATTGCTCAAGGGGTAACCCAATCGCCGCGAAACGCTCTTCTACCGAGTAGGATTAAAACAATATTGGGGGTCCCCATTGGCCGCGGTCGAAAACGCGCAAGAATTGGTATCGGGCCTCGTCGCAAGCCATGGAACACAATTGCGGCGTTTTGTGTTCGCCCGCGTTCGCAATCTGGCCGACGTCCCGGAATTGGTGCAAGAGGTGTACCTGCGCATGCTGCGCATCTCGAACATCGATTCAATCCGATCGCCCGAGGCCTACCTATTCACCGTGGCGCAACACGTCGTGCAACAGCACACGATGCGTCAGTCGTCGACTCCGCCGGCGGTCGAACTCGCGCAGTTGCTGAAGGAACCGGTCGGCTCGCAGGATTCTGATCCGGCGCTCGCGCTGGAGGCGCAGCAGTGCCTCGAACGTCTGCAGCGTGCGCTCGAGGAGCTGTCACCGAAGGCGCGTGCAACTTTTATGCTGCATCGACGCGACGGATTATCGTTCGAAGAGATTGCCGCCCGATTGGAGACGTCGCGGCCGATGGTCAAGAAATATCTCATGAAAGCCTTGCTGCATTTGCGGCTGCGGCTGCAACAGGCCTGATGCACATGGACCAACGGTCAAAACTCAATAACCAAATCTACGAAGAGGCCAGCGAATGGTTCGTCGAGTGTCGGGCGGGCGACCTCGATGACAAGACACGCAAAGCCTTCGACACCTGGCTGCGCAAGTCGCCGGAGCACATGAGCGCATA
>JAXDQN010000050.1:0-4961 GCA_034667865.1 Gammaproteobacteria bacterium | reverse complement strand
GCGACAACGTCAAGCCGGCGGTCATTGCCCGCGGCACACCGGGGTTCTCCGGCGCTGATCTGGCCAACCTGGTCAATGAAGCCGCCTAGTTCGCCGCCCGCGGCAACAAGCGTTCGGTGACCATGGAAGAGTTCGAGCGCGCCAAGGACAAGATCATGATGGGCGCCGAGCGCCGCTCCATGGTCATGACCGAAGAAGAGAAGCGCAACACCGCTTATCACGAGTCCGGCCACGCCATCGTGGGCTTGAGCGTTCCCGAGCACGACCCGGTGTACAAGGTCACCATCATTCCCCGCGGCCGCGCGCTGGGCGTGACCATGTTCCTGCCGGAAGCCGATCGCTACAGCACCAGCAAGCGTCAGTTGGAAAGCCGCATCGCCACTTTGTTCGGCGGCCGCATCGCCGAAGAATTGGTGTTCGGGGCCGATGCCGTCACCACCGGCGCATCGAACGACATCGAGCGCGCCACCGAGTTGGCCCGCAACATGGTCACTCGTTGGGGCTTGTCCGATCGCTTGGGTCCCCAGACTTACAGCGAAGAATCCGGCGAAGTGTTCTTGGGCCGCAGCGTGACCCAGCACAAGCAGGTCTCCGATGTGACCGCGCATGTGATCGATGAAGAAGTGCGCCGCGTGATCGACAACAATTACCAGCGCGCCTACAAGATCCTGCAAACCAACATGGACAAGCTGCAGACCATGTCGGAAGCCTTGATCAAGTACGAGACCATCGATGAAGAGATGATCAAGGACATCATGGAAGGCCGCACGCCGCGTCCGCCCCGCGATTGGGACGATACGCCGACGCCGACGCCGCGAGGGCCTTCGGCCGAAAAGCCGACGCCACCGCTGGTCAATCCAGCAGGTCAGCACTAGAGGCGGGGGTCCGGGGGCGTTTCCCGGACCGCCGTGAATCCGCGGGAAAAACATCCTGTTTTTCACGCTTCGGGAAAGACCCGCCCCGAGTAGCAGCCCACTGACTTCACATGCAATGGCGTTGCCTTAATCGAACGATCGACCTCACCCGCCCCGTGGTGATGGGGATATTGAACGTCACCCCTGATTCCTTTTCGGATGGCGCGCGCCATGCCTCCACCGAGGCTGCGCTGGCTCGCGCGGCGCGCATGATGGAAGAAGGCGCGGCCATCATCGATGTGGGTGGCGAGAGCACGCGGCCGGGCGCCGACGCCGTTGAAGAGTCGGTGGAATTGGCGCGGGTGATACCGGTGATCGAAGGTATCGCGGCTGTTTCGCAGGTCGCCATCTCCATCGACACGTCCAAGCCGACCGTCATGCAGGCCGCGGTGGCGGCCGGCGCCTGCATCATCAACGATGTGTACGCGTTGCGCGCACCCGGCGCGCGGGAAGTCGCGGCGCGCAGCCGCGCCGGGGTGGTGCTGATGCACATGCAGGGCGAGCCGCGCACCATGCAAGACAGCCCACGCTACGGCGATGTGGTGGCCGAAGTGCTGCAGTTTCTGCAGCAGCAGCGCGACGCCTGCGTAGCGGCGGGCATCGCCGTGGAGTCAATCGCGGTGGATCCCGGTTTCGGCTTCGGCAAGCAATTGCCGCATAATTTGGCGCTGCTGCGCGAGTTGCCGCGATTTGCCACGCTTGAAGCACCGTTGTTGGTGGGCGTATCGCGCAAAAACGTGATCGGCAAGATATTGGGTAAGGGCGTGAATGACCGGCTATATGGGGGCCTAGGCTTGGCTGCGTTGGCAGTGATCCACGGCGCCCGTATCATCCGCACCCACGATGTCGAGGCGACACGCGATGCAATCGGTACGGTGACAGCGGTTCTACAAGGACACTCTTGAGCAAATATTTCGGAACGGATGGCATTCGCGGCAGAGTCGGCACCGATCCGATGACTGTGGATTTTGCGCTGCGTTTGGCCAGCGCCACGGCACGGGTCATGGCTCCGGGCGGCGGGCGGGTGCTGATCGGCAAGGACACGCGCCTCTCCGGCTACATGTTCGAGTCGGCGCTCGAAGCAGGCTTCGTCGCCGCTGGTGTGGATGTGATGCTGATCGGGCCGCTGCCGACACCCGGCATTGCTTACATGACGCGGCGTTTGAGCTGCAGCTTCGGCGTGGTGATCAGCGCCTCGCACAATTTGTATCAGGACAACGGCATCAAATTTTTCGATGCCTTGGGCAGCAAGCTGTCCGATGCCGTCGAACATGAAATCGAATCGCTGCTCGATCTGCCGGTGGTGACGCAGGAATCGCCGCTGTTGGGCAAGGCTATCCGCATCGATCGCAGCCGCACGCAGTATCAGGATTTTTGCGCATCGACGATTCCGCATGGAATGAATCTGAATGGCTACAAGATCGTGATCGACTGCGCCAACGGCGCCGGCTACAAAGTCGCGCCGCGCATCCTCACCGATTTGGGCGCGGAGATCGTGCCCATCGGCTGCTCGCCCAACGGCCGCAACATCAATGACGGCTGCGGTTCCACCGCGCCGGAACTACTGCAGCTCACCGTGCCCGGAGTACGCGCGCAGGTCGGCCTGGCTTTGGATGGCGACGGCGATCGGGTGGTGATGGTGGATGAACTGGGCAGAACGGTGGATGGCGATCAGCTGCTGTTCATTCTGGCCATTGCGCGCCGCGCCAGCGGCGAGCTCAAAGGTCCGGTGGTCGGCACCGTCATGAGCAACCTCGGCCTGGAGCATGCTTTGACGGAACGCGGCATCGAATTTCGCCGCGCCCAGGTCGGCGACCGCAATGTGATGGCCATGCTGAACGAGGCCGCCGGCACCTTGGGAGGCGAGACCTCCGGACACATCCTGTGTCTGGACAAGACCACCACCGGCGATGGCTTGGTGAGCGCGTTGCAGGTCTTGGCGGTGATGAAGCAAACCGGCGCGAGTCTTGCCGAACTGGCGGCGCCGATGCGCAAGTATCCGCAGGTGATGATCAACGTGCCCCTGGCCGATCGCTTCGATCCCTTGACCTCTGCCGCGGTGAGCGAGGTGGTCGACGCGGTGGAACGCCGCTTCGGCGGTCGCGGCCGCATCGTCTTGCGGGCCTCGGGCACCGAGCCGGTCATCCGGGTCATGGTGGAGGGCGCCGACGCGGCCGTGGTCAAGAAGGCCGCCCGGGAGATTGCCAACGCGGTCGAAACCGCCTCTGCCGGTCGAATTGCGCCAAAACCGTCCAACCCCGCGCAGGGCTTGCAGTAAACAGTCTTCGCGGCTACGCTTCGCCGCCTTTCCCGTAGGGCAATGCCCGAAGGTGCGCTATGCGTCGTCTGATGGTAGCGGGCAATTGGAAAATGCACGGCTCCAGAGCCACCAATCAGGCCTTATTGGCCGAGTTGGATCGCCAATTGGTCGCGGATTGGGACATCGATATCGCGGTGTTTCCGCCTTATGTTTATTTGGCCGATGCGGTGCGCGTTCTCGAGGACGGCCGCATCGCGGTGGGCGCGCAAGACGTGTGCGCCGAGTCCGGCGGCGCCTTCACCGGCCAGGTGGGCGCGGCCATGCTGAAGGATGTGGGCTGTAGTTACGCCATCGTCGGGCATTCCGAACGGCGGCGCTGGTACCACGAGGATGACGCCTTGGTGGCGCGCAAATTTGCGGCGGCGCTCGCGGCGGGCTTGACCCCGGTGCTGTGCGTGGGGGAAACCCTGGAAGAGCGCGAGGCGCAGCAGACCGAGGCGGTGGTCGGTCGGCAGGTGGATGCCGTGATCGCCATGCACGGTGTGGGCGGATTTGCGAATGCGGTGTTGGCGTACGAGCCGGTCTGGGCCATCGGCACGGGCCGCACCGCCACGCCGGCTCAAGCGCAGGCGGTGCATGCCTTCCTGCGGCATCGGATCAAAGGCCATGATGCTAAGATGGCGGGCCACCTGCGGATCCTGTACGGCGGCAGCGTCAAAGGCGGAAACGCGGCGGAATTGTTCGCCATGCCGGACGTCGATGGAGGATTGGTGGGCGGCGCTTCATTGAGTGCCGATGAGTTTCGTCAGATTTGCGCGGCGGCTGCATCAGCCGCTGATCATTGAGAGAGTTTCTATGTCTACGTTGCGTGGAATTATTCTGGCGGTGCATTTGTTGTTGGCGTTGATGATCATCTTTTTGGTGCTCATGCAGCGCGGCAAGGGTGCGGAAGCCGGCGCCGGATTCGGTTCAGGTGCTTCAGGCACGGTGTTCGGCGCACGCGGCGCCAGCACCTTGTTCTCGAAGCTCACCGGCGTGTTCGCGGCTTTGTTTTTCTGCACCAGCTTGACCTTGGCGTACCTGGGCAGTCATGCGCCGGCCGAGCCAACTTCAGTGCTGGAGCGCGCAGCGAAAGCGGCGGCCGCGAAGCAGACGGCAACGCCTGCGCCGAGTGCGCCGGTGGTGACGCCTGCACCAGCGCCCGCAGCGAGCGCGCCTGCAATGGCACCCGATTCGGTAACCGAGTCCAATCCTGCACCTGTGAACAAGTGATACAAGCCGACGTGGCGAAATTGGTAGACGCGCTAGTTTGAGGGGCTAGTGGAGCAATCTGTGCCGGTTCGAGTCCGGCCGTCGGCACCATGTTTTACTCGCGACGCGATATGCGCGCGCCTGTTACAATTATGGTCAATCCGTGTAGTGAACGGCTGATATGTTGCGACAGTATTTACCGATTTTAATTTTCTTAGGCCTGGCCACCGTGTTGGGTCTGGCATTGTTCACTCTCGGTTGGGTGTTGGGCCCGCGCCGACCCGACGCCGAAAAACTTTCACCTTATGAGTGCGGCTTCGAAGCCTTTGAAGATTCGCGCATGCGCTTCGATGTGCGCTACTACTTGGTCGCCATCATTTTCATCGTCTTCGATCTGGAAATCGCCTTCTTCTTCCCATGGGCGGTTTCCTTGAAAACCACCGGGACCTTCAGACTCGTCGCCATGCTGATTTTCGCGCTGGTGCTGGTCGTCGCGCTGGTGTATGACTACCGGAAAGGGGCTCTTGAATGGGATT
>JAXDQN010000049.1:0-3149 GCA_034667865.1 Gammaproteobacteria bacterium | reverse complement strand
GGCCCTGCGCAAGGTGTGCCGCGTACGCCTGACCAATGGCTACGAAGTGTCCAGCTACATTGGCGGCGAGGGCCATAACCTGCAGGAGCACTCGGTGGTGCTGATTCGCGGCGGCCGCGTCAAGGATTTGCCCGGCGTGCGCTATCACACTGTTCGCGGCGCCCTCGATTGCGCCGGTGTCACCGATCGTCGCCAGGGCCGTTCCAAGTACGGCGCCAAGCGTCCCAAGAAATAAGCCTCATTAGGCCAGAAGGTTTTCCATGTCCCGTAGAGCAGCAGCCCCCCATCGCACGATTCTTCCCGATCCGAAGTTCGGGAACGATATGTTGGCCAAATTCATCAACATGGTGATGGAGCGCGGCAAGAAGTCCGCCGCCGAAAAGATCGTTTACGGCGCCATTGATCGCATCAGTGAGAAGAAAAGCGGCGCAGCCGGCGTCGAGGCCATTGCTGTGCTGCAGCAGGCGCTAGACAACGTCAAGCCGGTGGTCGAGGTGAAATCCCGCCGCGTCGGCGGCGCCACCTATCAGGTGCCCGTCGAAGTTCGCGCCAACCGCCGTCAGACCTTGGCGATGCGCTGGGTCATCGAGGCCGCCACGGCCCGCAGCGAAAAATCCATGGCCCATCGCCTGGCCGCGGAATTGATGGAGGCCGCTGAAAATCGCGGCGCCGCTGTGCGCAAGCGTGAGGACACTCACCGCATGGCCGACGCCAACAAGGCCTTCGCGCACTACCGCTGGTAGGGCGAAACGGCCTACTAAGGCCTGGTATTGCGCCCGGCCGACCTTATATATCTCTTTCGGACGGGGTCGTTGCGACCCCGTTGATAATTGGCGCGCAGCGCCTGACTAAGGTGGCGCGCAGCGGCGCCTAGGAAGATGAATCGTGCCACGCACTACGCCCATTGAGCGCTACCGAAATATCGGTATTTCCGCTCACATCGACGCGGGGAAAACCACCGCGACGGAGCGTATTTTGTTCTACACCGGCGTATCGCACAAAATCGGTGAGGTCCATGACGGCGCGGCCGTGATGGACTACATGGAGCAGGAGCAGGAGCGCGGCATCACCATCACCGCCGCCGCGACGACCTGTTTCTGGAAGGGGATGGATAAGAGCTTCCCCGAGCACCGCATCAACATCATCGATACGCCGGGTCACGTCGATTTCACCATCGAAGTCGAACGCAGCCTGCGCGTGCTCGACTCAGCCATCGCGGTGTACTGCGCCGTATCAGGTGTGCAGCCGCAGTCCGAGACGGTGTGGCGGCAGATGAACAAGTACGGTGTGCCGCGCATCGCCTTCGTCAACAAGATGGACCGCTCCGGCGCGAACTTTCTGCGTTGCGTGGACCAGATCCGCAGCCGACTGCGCGGCAATCCCGTGCCCATTCAACTGCCCATCGGCGCCGAAGACGGTTTCGTCGGGGTGGTCGATTTGGTGAAGATGAAGGCCATTCACTGGGATGAAGAAACCCAGGGCATGAAATTCGAATATCGCGACATCCCCGTCGAAATGCTCGAGGAATGCCAGGAATGGCGCGGCAAGATGATGGAAGCGGCCGCCGAAGGCGATGAGACCCTGCTCAACAAGTATTTGGAAAGCGGCGATCTCACCGACGAGGAAATCAAAAAGGGCCTGCGCGAGCGGGCGCTGAAGAACGAAGTCTGCCTCGTGACCTGCGGCTCCGCATTCAAGAACAAGGGCGTACAGGCCGTGCTCGACGCCATCGTCGAGTACATGCCGTCACCGACCGAAGTGCCGCCCGTCAAGGGCGTCAGCGATAGCGGCGAGCCGATGACGCGGCCTGCCGATGACGCGGCGCCGTTCGCCGCCTTGGCCTTCAAGATCCTCAACGACTCATTCGTCGGCAATCTGACCTTTTTCCGGGTGTATTCCGGTACCTTGAAGTCCGGCGATCAGGTGTATGTGCCGAGCAAGAGCCGCGCTGAGCGCATCGGCCGGTTGCTGCAGATGCACGCCAGCGAGCGCTCCGAAATCAAGGAGGTGCGTGCCGGCGACATCGCGGCCGCGGTGGGCTTGAAGGACGTCACCACCGGCGACACTCTGTCCGATCTCGAGAAGATCATCATCCTGGAAAAGATGGAATTTCCGGAGCCGGTGATTTCGGTGGCCGTCGAACCGAAGACCACCATCGATCAGGAAAAGATGGGCATCGCCTTGCAGCGGCTCGCGAAGGAAGACCCTTCGTTCCGCGTGCACACGGACGCCGAGTCCGGCCAGACCATCATCGAGGGCATGGGTGAATTGCACCTCGAAATCATCGTCGATCGCATGAAGCGCGAATTCAAAGTCGACGCCAATGTAGGCAAGCCGCAGGTGGCGTACCGAGAAACCTTGCGCGGCACTGTCGAGACCGAAGGCAAGTTCATTCGCCAGTCCGGTGGCCGCGGCCAATACGGCCATGTGTGGCTGAAACTCGAGCCGCTGGAGCCGGGCAAGGGTTACGAGTTCGTCAACGGCATCGTCGGCGGCGCTGTGCCGCGCGAGTTCATTCCCGCCGTGGACAAAGGCATTCAAGAAGCCGTGCAAACCGGCGTGATCGCGGGTTATCCCATTGTGGACGTGAAAGTCACGCTGTTCGATGGTTCGTATCACGACGTCGATTCGAACGAAATGGCCTTCAAGATCGCCGGATCCATCGGCTTCAAAGAAGGCTTCCGCAAGGCCAAGCCGGTTTTGCTCGAGCCCATCATGAAAGTGGAAGTGGTTACGCCGGAAGACTACTACGGCGACATCGTCGGCGACTTGAGCCGCCGGCGCGGGCAGATTGTCGGCATGGAGGAATCTCCGTCCGGCAAGGTGGTCACGGCCGATGTGCCGCTCGCCGAGATGTTCCAGTACTCGACCTCGATGCGCTCGATGAGCCAGGGGCGCGCGAACTACACCATGGAGTTCGCCAAGTACATGGAAGTGCCGAGCAATGTCGCCGATGTGGTGATGAAGAAAGATTTCTAAGTCAAGGTATTGCAAGTCCAACCGTTTCATTATTTAGGAGAGGTATCGTGTCGAAGGGGAAGTTTGAACGAACGAAGCCGCACGTAAACGTGGGCACGATTGGGCATGTGGATCATGGCAAGACGACCTTGACGGCTGCCTTGACGAAGGTGATGGCGGAGAAGTTTGGC
>JAXDQN010000048.1:0-3302 GCA_034667865.1 Gammaproteobacteria bacterium | reverse complement strand
GGGAAAGTTGTTGTGGGGCGTCATCGCCGCGATGCCGGTATGGATCAACGCTTTGAAATGGCCGTCCGTCTGCGCACCGATCGCCACACGCTGCTCGGTCAGCGTGCGGCCCCCGACGACACGGTACACGCCTTCGCGAGTCAGCGTCACACGCACGGGGCGGCCAATCAGTCTTGCCGCCGCGGCCCCCAGGATCTGGTGGTCCGCCATGCCCTTGCCGCCGAAGCCACCGCCCACATAGGGCGAGATCACCCGAACCTGCTCCGGCTTCAGGCCGAATATGTCGGCGATCGCACCCGCCTCAGCCGTGACCATCTGCGTCGTGTCATGAATGGTAAGCTCGTCTCCATTCCACACGATCGTCGCGGCATGGGGCTCGATCGCGTTGTGATTGTGCCGGGGCGTGCGATAGACATGGTCCACCTTGTGGGGCGCCGCCGCGAGCATCGCCTCGGCATTGCCGATCTCCCGTAACAGCGGCTGGCCCATGAACGCGCCAAGCTGCGGCCCCTGCGCCTTTGCCGCGGCGAACGAGGTGGTGGATGGCTCGGGCGAATAGGTCGCGACGATCAATGATGCGGCGTAATCCGCCTGTTCCTGCGTTTCGGCGAGAACGACCGCGATCGGCTGGCCGTTCCAATGCAGGCGGTCGTCCTGCATGATCGGCAGATCGCTGGCGGCAGCGGCGGTGGGCGACGAACCGAATGGCGCGGGGCTCTTCAGGCGCGGGGCATTGCGATACGTCATCACGAGCACGACGCCAGGTGCGGCCTCAGCAGCTTGAGTATCCAGCGTCGCGATACGACCGCTTGGGATCGTCCCGTAGACAAGTGCGGCGTAGACCATGTTCTCGAGCGGCACCTCCGCGGCGAACCGCGCGGCGCCCCGCACTTTGAGCGGGCCGTCGCGCCGTGACACGGGCGTGCCGATCAGCCCGTGCTCACGCCCGATGAGCGGATCAGGCACGCCCCCCGGAATCCAGCTGTCGGGGGCGAACGGCACCAGCTTCGCCATGGCCGACTGCATCGCGCCCTGTACTGCGCCCTTCGCCGTATCGACGATGCTCATGCCGCTGCTCCGGCAAGATCACCGAGCACGGCGATAAGCGTGCGTGTGACGAGTTCTACCTTGAAGCCGTTGTCGCGAAGCGGATTTGCGTCCGCCAGTTCCGCGATCGCGGCGGCGCGGAAGGCTTCCTCGGTTGCGGGGCCGTTGCGCAAGTTGGCCTCGGCTTTCCACGCGCGCCACGGTTTGTGAGCGACCCCGCCGAGCGCAATCCTCACATCCTCGATCCGGTCACCGGCCAACTGCAGTGCGACGGCGACCGATACCAGCGCGAAGGCATAGCTCGCCCGATCACGCACTTTGCGATAAGTTGAGTTGTTTGCGAACGGCAGCGGCGGTAGCTCGACCGCCGTGATCAATTCGCCCCGCTCCAGCACCGTGTCGATCTCGGGATGATCGACCGGCAGGCGATGCAACTCGGTGAATGGCAGCGTCCGCGTACCGCGCTCGCCTTGCAAGTGGACGGTCGCATCCAGCGCAGCAAGCGCAACGCACATGTCGGACGGGTGCGTCGCGACACACATGTCCGACGCGCCGAGGATGGCGTGGTTGCGATTGAACCCGTCTATTGCGTCGCAGCCGCTACCCAGTGCACGCTTATTGCAGCGCGAACCGTCAGTGTCGTAGAAATAGCTGCAGCGGGTGCGCTGGAGCAGATTTCCCCCGACGGTCGCCATGTTCCTAATCTGCGCCGATGCCCCCGCGAGGATCGCGCGCGACAGCACGGGATAACGTGTCCTGACCCCACGATGCTCCGCGAGCGCAGTGTTGCGCACCGCGGCGCCGATCATCAGACCACCGCTATCAGTCTCTTCGATCGTGTCCGACAGTCCGGTCACATCGATGAGCGTATCCGGCCGCGCGACCGTCTCGCGCATGAGATCGACCAGATTGGTGCCGCCGCCAAGATACGCCGCCGCACTGCCCGCCCCGTGCCGTAGTGCATCAGCGGTATCACCCGCGCGGACGTAGATGAAGGGAGTCATTCCGCCATCTCCGCCGCCAAGGTCTCGAGGATCGCATCAATGATCCCGTTATGCGCGCCGCAGCGGCACAAATTGCCGCTCATCCGCTCCTGTAGTTCATCTCGCGTCAGGGTTACCTCAGCCGCGAGGTCGGCGCTCAGATAGCTCGGCACCCCACGCTTCGCCTCCTTGGCCATGCCGATCGCCGAACAGATCTGTCCCGGTGTGCAATAACCGCACTGGAATCCGTCGTGCTCGATGAAGGCCTGCTGTAGCGCATGCAGGGCGTTTCCGTCGGCCAGTCCTTCGACGGTGGTGATCTTCCGACCATCACACTGCACGGCCAGCGCCAGGCACGACAGGATGCGCTCGCCGTCGACCAACACCGTGCAGGCGCCGCAGGCCCCCTGGTCGCATCCTTTCTTGGAGCCATAGAGCTGCAAGTGGTCCCGCAAAAAATCTAGCAGCGACACCCGTGGATCGGTCGGCAGCACCGCGGTAGAGCCGTTAACGTCGATAGACATGATATTGACCTTCTGGCTGGGCGGGGCCACTGTAAATGGCATCCCGTCGCGCCACGAGCGTACTGGTGTTCCGTATCAACGTGGCGGCCGCATTATTTGCCGGCAAATGCCTTGGCCAAAGTTGGCCCAAACTCTACGGGAAATCGCTATCTAATCGTGTAAGCCGCTTTTACCTTTGATTCGTAGGACTTCTTAACCTTTCTGTTCTGTCAAGCGTACTATCAGCGCCCTTACCTCGTGGCACTCGCAACCATTCGCCGCCTTGAGTACGCATATCTTTTTACATCATCAGAATTTGAGACTGCAAGCACAGTCATTATCGATGCTAGAAAACTTCTCTGCAGGCGATCGCACGGTCTGTGCTTTCGGACGCGAAGCCGCTACCAAACTATAGCTTTCAAGTAGACGACGGCAAGAATTGTGATAACGCCCGCCTTATCCTCTGCTGTGGCCATCGATAGTATATTTTATCGGTGCGCGTGTGCCGGATCTTGCCGGCATACGCCCGAACCCAGCTCCATTTCTCCCACGCACCATCTCCTTGGCCACGTCGAACGGCTTGGGCGCAAACATGGCGCCAAAGATACTGACGACCAAGTCGAAGCATTGGTCTTTCAGCTCGTGAAGATCGCTGGCATCACACTGTTGAAACTTGCAGTTCGTCAGGTTCGCGTCATTGGCACGTTTTTTCCCAGCTGCAACGAGATTGCTCGCAATATCGACGCCAAGCACTTCAGCTCCAAGCGTT
>JAXDQN010000047.1:0-3399 GCA_034667865.1 Gammaproteobacteria bacterium | reverse complement strand
AGGAGCGGTTCTTCAGAATCACTTTGCGCGCATAGTCGCGCTCGGAAATGATGCCGATCAAGTTGCCTTGGGCCATGACCAACAGCGCGCCCACATGGCGGGTTGCCATGATTTCAATGGCTCGAAGCACGGAGTCCTGGGGAGTTACCGAGAAGATTTGATTGCCCTTCTCTTGAAGCAATTGACTCACGGTCTGCATGACTACCCCCGGTTTTTGCGATCGGCTCCAGTCTGACTATACTCGCGCCTCCCAATCGCACCTAGCCCCCGCGAACATGACCGAATTTGACCTAAAACCGCCTGTTGCCGAGCCCCAACTGCACACCCTGGCCTCCGCCGGCGGCGAGCGGATCGATCCCTACTACTGGCTGCGGGATGACGATCGGGAAAATCCCACGGTACTCAACTACCTGGCGGCGGAAAACGCCTACCGCGTACAGCGTATGGCAGCAGTGAAACCGCTGGAAAATGTACTGTACGACGAGATCGTTGCACGCCTGAAACAGGACGATTCCAGCGTGCCGTACCATAAAAACGGCTACTGGCACGCGGTTCGCTACGAGCCGGGAAAGGAGCACCCCATCTTCACCCGGCGCAAAGGCACGCTCGATGCTCCGGAAGAGATATTGCTGGACGCCAACTCCCTGGCGGCCGCGCATTCGTATTACCGGGTGGGAGCGCTGGAGATTTCCCCCGATTGCAACTGGTTGGCGTATTGCGAAGACACGGTGGGCCGGCGGCAATTCACCCTGCGTTTCAAGAACCTGGTCAGCGGCGAAACCCTGACCAGCGCCATTGCGGACGTCGAAGCCGACCTCGCCTGGGCCGCCGACAGCAAGACCGTGCTGTATGTCGAAAAAGATCCCGAAACTCTGCTCGGCCTGTACATCAAGAAACATCGCGTGGGCGACGCGCCTGGACACGCCATCCTGGTGTTCGAGCAAACCGACAAGAGTTTCTATACCGGCCTGTCCAAGTCCAAATCCGACGCTTACATTTTCATCCACATGCAGAGCACGCTGTCGTCCGAGTGGCGCTTTGCGCGTGCCGACGATCCGCGCCTGGAATTCCAGGTCTTCCTGGCCGGCGAATCCGATCATGAATACGACCTCGAGCACTTGGGCGATGCCTTCATCGTCAGAACCAATTGGCAGGCGCGCAACTTCCGCCTGGCGCTCAGCGATATCGGCGCGCACACCGATCGTTCCAGCTGGCGCGATGTGGTCGGACACCGCGAGGACACGCTGATCGAAGACGTCGATGTATTCGATTCGTTCATGGCGCTGTCGGTGCGCAGCGGTGGCTTGGCGAAAATCTGCATTCAGCCGTGGAATGCACAACTGCAGCAATCCGCCGGCGCTGAATTTTTCATCGACAGCGACGAGCCGTCGTACACCGCGTCGATCTCGATCAATCCGCAGCTCGATACCGATGTGCTGCGCTATGAGTATTCATCCTTGTCGACGCCCACGAGCGTCTATGACTACAACATGCGCACACGACAGCAAGTTTTGCTGAAGCGCGATCCGGTGCTCGGAGAATTTGATCCCGAGCACTATGCAACCGAACTGCTATGGGTGGCGGCAGACGATGGCGCCCGCATCCCCGTGTCGCTGGTGTATCGCAACGACTTCGTGAAAAACGGCTGCGCGCCGCTGCTGCAATACGCCTATGGCGCTTATGGACTGTCGATGGATCCGAGTTTTTCCTCATCGCGCTTGAGTCTGCTGGATCGCGGCTTCGTGTTCGCCATCGCGCATGTGCGCGGCGGCCAGGAGATGGGCCGCCATTGGTACGACAGCGGCCGGCAACTGTCGAAGAAAAACACCTTCCACGACTTCATCGACGTCACGCGCGCTTTGGTGGCGCGCGGCTACGCCGCAAAGAATAAGGTGTTTGCGATGGGCGGCAGCGCCGGCGGACTGCTGATGGGCGCTGTGGCCAATTTAAGTCCCGGCGACTATCGCGGCATCGTGGCGCAAGTACCCTTCGTGGATGTGGTCACCACCATGCTGGATGACACCATCCCGTTGACCACCAACGAATACGACGAGTGGGGCAATCCGCACGAGCAGCGGTACTACGACTACATGCTGTCGTACTCGCCGTACGACAATGTGCGTGCTCAAGACTATCCCGCCATGCTGGTGACCACCGGCCTGTGGGACAGTCAGGTGCAGTATTACGAGCCGGCCAAGTGGGTCGCAAAATTGCGCGCGCTCAAGACCGATGACAATGCGCTGTACCTGCATGTGGAGATGCAAGCGGGCCACGGCGGCAAGGCCGGTCGCTTCCAGCGCTACCGCGAGATCGCCATGGAATACGCATTTCTACTGGGCGAATTGGCAATCCGCAGGTAAAAAAAGGCGCCGCGAGCGGGGGGGAAGCTAATCGCGGCGTCAGGGGTCTTACCCAACGAGGAAACTAAATTCGGTTAAGCCGCCACTACCTCCTGCAGCGGCGGACTAACCGAGGGAGAGGTCGCGTAATGAGCGGCGAGCCGGGCTGCAGCCGCGACCCGAGCATCGATTCGTTCGAGGGCAAATTGGCCATCGCCGCGGCGAACCAATAAAGTGGCCTGAGGGCTACCCTCCGCGGCCAACAATGCGATGATTTTCGACTGCATGCATAAAACGAAGCAAGCTGCGTGCCAGCGCGCAGCACGCTGAGAAATCAGCTAGTTACGTCCAGCCTGCTGACGCAGAGTGACACAAATTGTCGGCGGATGACGCGCCTCGGCAGCCCTAGCCCGTATGCCCCGGATGCAACAGCACACAAGCCTGCGACTGGGATTTGAGCGTCTTGCAAATCGAGGTCGCGCGCGATTCGCTTAAGTTCGCCACTTGCAAGCGATACAACGTTCCGGAGCCGCCTTTGGCGGGTGAGACCTTCGGCGACAATCCCGCGAGCGCGCTCGGATACTTCTTTTGCAACTCAGCCCATCGCTCGTTGGCGGCAGCGCTGCCGGATTTGAACGCGCCCAACTGCACGCCGTACGACCCCGACGATGCCTTGGAAACAGCCGGCGGGGCGGCAGGAGCGTGTGCAGCCGTGCGTGGCGGTGGTGCCGGCGTGGCCGCCGCCGCAGCGGGCTTGGCCGGTGCGGGAGCAGGCATGGACGGCGCTGCTGCAGGGCCGGCCGGCGTACCGGCGCCCGGCGCAACGGCGCCCGGCGGATTCGACGGCGCGGAGGCCAGGGTGAAATTCTCCACGCGGATGCGGGCTTCCTCGGTCCATTTGCCCTCGGGATATTGCTTGAGAAATGCCTGATAGGCATCCACCGTGTCGGTGTCGCGCGCCTTCTGCCACTCGCGCTCCTCATAGAGTTCCTTGAGGCGCGCCTGGGCCTGCGCGGTGAACTCGCCGCTGGGATACTTCTTCAGGAACAGCTCATAGGCA
>JAXDQN010000046.1:0-3783 GCA_034667865.1 Gammaproteobacteria bacterium | reverse complement strand
TACGAACGATTGCATGTAGATTCCTTTACAGCGTGCCGGACCCGGCCGCAGTCATCTCCATCTCGACCACTTCGGTGCGACTGTCGGCCGACAGATAGGTCCGCGTCAACGTCCACCCCAGCAGCTGCGCGTCATGCTTCAGGCGTGTTTCAACGTCAGGATAGAGCAGGGCATACACCCGATGCGATGAGTGGATCAACGGCCGCAGCGAATCCGCTTCGTAGAGAATGGGATGGTTTGTCCACCGATCAGTGCGCGCGTCCGGGCACAGATACGCGTCGTAGCGATCTTCATCGGGTGCATCCAAATAGAAGTAGTCGAATTTACTATAGTACTGATCCAGGTTGGGAATTCCGCTGATCACAATATCGCCGGGCCTGACATGCGCCTGCAGCCATGCGCCGACTCCCCGCATGTCGTTGCGCGGATAGTAGTGATCAGTACGCGCCGCGGACATGCCGATCCGAAAATTGTTTGCGGCAGAGTCGATGTGCAGGACCTGATGGATCCGGAAGTCTTCGGTGCCGGCGAAACACAACAATGCCAGAGCAGCCATCAGCAGCGATGCCGGACGGCGCAGCTTGAGCCACGAAGACAGCGATAAAATGGCCGAAACCGCGAAAATTACCAGCAGCGGGTATAGAAAGAAGGTGTAGCGAGTCTCGATTCGATTGGTGGGGATCGCGCCGACCGCCAGAACCAGCAGGAGCAGTAATCCGATCAACACAGTGGCAGGGTCGCTGCGCCTTGTCGGTGCCCGCAGCGTTTTCACGCACCAAAACAATACGCCGAACACCAGAACGATGAACCACATGGGCATTACTCGCCCCCACGGCCAGAGGATTCTTTGCAGAATGTCGGGATAGCCGAACAGAGCCTGAATGATCGGAAAAGCCGTGGATGGATACATCGCCGCGACGCCGGGCTTGCCCAACTGCGCTGTGGAAAAAAGCGCGAATGCCAGCCAAGCGATCAGGAAGGAAAGCGCCGCCAGGACGAGATACCGTTTGCGCTCCGAAGCCAATTCTCGCCTATCGGCCAGTCCCAGCAGCAGCAGCAGGGCGAGGATGCCTGCCGCCGCCAGGAAGACATGTGCTGCGGCAAGGGCCAGAACGATGCACTGACCCAGGATTGTCAACTCCCGCTTGCTGTACAGGGGCAAAGCCCGCAGCCACCGGCCGGTGAAGGCCAGCGGTATCAAGAATGCACAGGCCCAAACGGGATGAAGACCCAAGGGGGCCACTATCGCCCGCAAGAACTGACCGGTACCGCCGTCACCGGCTGCTTGACCGACATCCCCCTCCGCGGACGGCGCAAATCCGCGCTGGTCGAGGGTTGCCGCATACAGCAGCGCCAACAAGAATAACAATCCCAGCAAGCGGAGCCATTCGCGGGCGCTCAAGCGGTTCGCGCGATCTCGAGCTTGGAGAACCGCATACAGGCTGGCGACACCCAACAGCGTGCCGCCTTCCCAGGTCGCCACACCGAGTATCGACAACCCGATCAGTCCCCACAGCGCCCTGGCGTGCTTGTCCACGGTGAAGCGCAGATAGAAAACGACATACCAGACAAAGACCGCTTGGAAGGGCGCATACATGCGTCCGAAACGGGCCGTCTCGATCTCCCATATCGATAAGCACAGGATGACGACGGTCAACCAGCCCGCCAACGATCCATGCAAACGCCTGCCGATCAGGAATGCCGCGGGCAGCACTGCAAGACTGCAGCTGGCGGCGATGAATCGGCCGGCAAATTCAGGCGTCGCACCCGCGCCACGCAGCGCCGCGACTGCGTATTGAAACAGAATTCCCCGCGTGTAATAGCCGCCGCAGGGGAACGCCGGTAATCCGGTCGCCAATACATGATCGATGGAACGTGAGATGTAGAATTCATCGACGCCCAGTGGCCATTCCCCTAAGCCTTTGAAGCGCGCATATATGCCCACCAAGAGAGCCAGAGGCACCGCAAGCGCCGCCAGAGCACGCAGCGGCGAGGTCTTCATTCGCTAGTCGCTCGGGTGGCGAAGGACTCGAGCAAGCCGGCCAATCGAGTGGCATTGTCGAGCGAATGGCGCGCAAAGGCGTGATCGCGGCCGCGCTTGACGTACTCCGCAAGCAGATTTTTCTGGTCCAGCAAACTTTCAACGGCGACGGCCAGGCCCTCTTCTGTTTGCGCGGCGATGCCGACGCGTTCGCGCTCCAGAATGCCGTCCGGGTCTACAGTAAGACTCACCACCGCGACGTCGCGCATCCAAGATTGGATAAAAGTGTTTGGAAATCCTTCCTGCACGCTGGTGTTCACGAAAATGTGCGCCTGGCCAAGCAGCTGATTGACTTCCGTCTGGGTTCGCCTGCACCAATACTCCAGCCGCGGCGTCGACTCGATACTCGCCGATAGCGATTTCTGCCAAGCAACGTCGCCGGTCCCATCCGCGGGTGCACCTACCATGATGAAGCGAATATCGGCGCGGTTCGCGAACCTCTGGGCCAACCGCACGAACACCTCGGGCCGTTTCCAGCGCTTCATGTTGGCGATCCAGACGACGGTCAGAACTCCACTTTTGTCGATCACTTCAGTGGGCACGGGCTGAAAGTTCGGGATCACCGCGGTTGCGTGCCGTCCATAGTTTTTTTGCAGCAGCTCCGCTTGGTCGCGGGTTTGAACCACGATGCCGGTCGCCCGACGCGCCGCATATTTCACTGCTTCTTTCTCCAGTCGAAGGCGCACGAAGTTGCGTTCCGACGGCACTCGCGAGGTAACGTCCATATCGTGCGCGACGTGCCATATCAATGGCACCGCATGCCGGCGCGAATAGTAGGCGCAAACGCCGGTGTAGCCGCAGGCAACGCGCTGATAAATCACCGCGGGATTGATGCGCCGTAGCTCGCGATACAGCGATGCCGCCTCCGTCACATAGCCGAATCGGGGCGCGCGCCCGCCGCCGCCGATGCGCACTGCTTGATAGTTGCGTGTCCGGCCATCTTCGGCGAGGAAATGGGCGAGATAGTGAATTTCCCACAGGCCGCTTGCGGCCAGCGCGTTTATCAGCAAGCTGATCTGGTACTCGGCGCCGCCTTCGCGCTCGAACGGATTTACGATGCACAATTTCAACATCGTCGCGCAATGTCCAGCAGGCGTGACTCCAATGCAGCGGCAATCGACGGGTATGACCGATGTTCGCGGACATATTGGCGGCCGCGCGCACCCATTTGGCGAGATGTATCGGGATGCGCAAGCAAAGATATCACGGCGTCCGCAAACGCCCGCTCATCGTACGGCACGCAATAACCCGCGGCGCTTTCCTCAAGCACTCGCCTTTGTTCGGGATGATCGTTGGCAACCACCGCTTTTCCCAGCGCCATGTATTCGACCAGTTTGGTTGGTGAAGTAGAGCGCAATACCGGTGTCGGATAAAATGGCGACGCACACACGTCCGCTTCCTGCGCATAGCGAAGCGCTTGTGCTTGCGGCAGGGCACCCACGAAGGTGATTGACGACTGCAGACCGAGTCGCGCGACTTCTGACTGCAAAAATTCCTCATCGGAGGGCTGAGTTCCGCCGCCGACCATGTACAGCCTGGCAGCTGGCAGTGCGGTCTTCACCAGCGCAAAAGCGCGGATCAGGAAGTCGAGGCGGCGGATCTGGCCGAGTGATCCGAGGTACAGTACACAGGGAACCCCTGCAGGCAACAAATGCCTCGACTGAGACAGGTCCGGTGCATCGCTCAAGGTTGCGCTGACGCCCATCAACACCGGCGTCATCTTCTCGAGAGGAATTCCTTCG
>JAXDQN010000045.1:0-3776 GCA_034667865.1 Gammaproteobacteria bacterium | reverse complement strand
TGACACCATGACGGTGGCGCCCTCGCGTCTGCCGGAGATTCAAGTCTCGCCGCCGGAAGATCCGGCGCGCGCGCGGGGAGTGCGGTAATGCAAAACCGACTCTTGTATACATTGATCGGTCTGGTCGCCGCCATTTTGGTGCTGCGCGCCAGTCTGTTCACGGTCAGCGAAGGGCAGCTGGCGATCAAGTCCACCGGCGGCGAAATCATCGAGTCGAACTTCGAGCCGGGCCTGCATTTCAAGATTCCGCTGGTCAATGAGGTGTCGCGTTTCGACAAGCGCATTCTCACGCAGATGTACCGCGCGGAGAGCTTTCTGACCCGCGAGCAGGAGCAGCTCAACGTCGACTTCTACGTCAAGTGGCGCATCAAAGTGCTGCGCAAGTACTACGAGTCGACCGGCGGCGCTGAAGAGGTGGCCAACGCGCGCTTGGGCGAAACCATCAAAGACAGCATCAAGAGCGTGGTGACGCGCCGCACTCTGCAGCAGGTGGTGACTGCGGAGCGTGCCGATTTCACCGATGCCATGATGAAGACGGCCCGGCCGGCCGCCGAGCAACTGGGCATCGAATTGGTCGATGTGCGCATCACCAAGATCGATTTGCCGCAGCAGGTGCAAGACTCGGTATTCGAGCGCATGCGCGCTTCCTTCAAGGCGCAGGCGGCGAAGTTGCGCGCCGAAGGCTACGAAGCGGCTGAACGCACCAAAGCCGAGGCGAACAAACAGCAGACCGAGATTTTGGCGGATGCTGCGCGTCAGGCGGCCCAGACCCGCGGCCAGGGCGATGCGTCGGCCAGCGAGGTGTATGCGAAGTCGTACTCGAAGAATTCGGAGTTTTACAGCTTCTATAGAAGCATGCAGTCGTATCGAGAGGCGATTGGCACCCAGGGCGACATGCTGGTGATCGCGCCGGACAATGCCTACTTCAAATACTTCAATAAACTGCAGCCGCTGCCGCAGACCAAGTAAAATTTGAGGTCATGATGGATATCGGTTGGACCGAACTCGCGCGCTACTTGGGTGGCGCCTTCGCCTTATACTTGGTACTCGAAGGCATACTGCCCTTCGTCAATCCGGCCGCTGCGCAGCGACTCATGGCAAAACTCTCCAAAACCGAGCCCTCGCAATTGCGCTGGGGTGGTCTGATCAGCATGGTGGCCGGCCTGGCGTTGTTGTGGATGGCGCGCAATGGGTAAAAATCTAGTCGTGATCGGCCTGCAGTGGGGCGACGAGGGCAAGGGTAAGCTGGTCGACTTGCTGACCGATCAGGTGCAAGCGGTGGTGCGCTTTCAGGGCGGCCATAACGCCGGTCACACCCTGGTCATCGGTGGCAAGAAAACCGTCCTGTCGCTGATACCGTCCGGGATTCTGCATCCAAAGGTTCAATGCCTGATCGGCAACGGCGTGGTGCTGTCGCTGGAGGCCTTGTTCAAAGAAGCGGAAATGCTGATCGGGCAGGGCGTGCCGGTGTTCGAGCGACTGCGCGTCAGTCCGTCCTGTCCGCTGTTTCTCTCCTCGCATGGCGCGCTGGACCGGGCGCGCGAGAAAGCCCAGGGCGCGAACGCCATCGGCACCACCGGACGCGGTATTGGACCGGCCTATGAGGACAAAGTGGCGCGACGCGCGCTGCGGGTGGCGGATCTGTTTCACCGCGAGCGCTTTGCGGCCAAGCTGGGCGAGATCCTCGACTATCACAACTTCGTGCTACAGCGCTATTTCCACACCTCGCCGGTCGATTTTCAGCAGGTGCTGGAGTCGAACCTGGAACTCGGCGAGCGCTTAAAGCCCCTGGTCGCGGATGTCACCGGCATTCTCGAGCAATTGAGCTCTGCTGGCCGCAATGTGCTGTTCGAGGGCGCGCAGGGCGCCATGCTGGATGTGGATCTGGGCACTTATCCCTATGTGACGTCCTCCACCACCACCGCGGGCGGTGCGGCCGCGGGTACT
This sequence comes from Gammaproteobacteria bacterium, assembly GCA_034667865.1. GTDB lineage: Bacteria > Pseudomonadota > Gammaproteobacteria > Steroidobacterales > Steroidobacteraceae > Bog-1198. The sequence continues at coordinate 1,829 of JAXDQN010000045.1, read as the reverse complement.
GGTTTGGGTCCGCTGCGCTTGCACGAGGTGCTGGGCATCGTGAAGGCCTATGCCACGCGAGTCGGCGCGGGTCCCTTCCCCACCGAGTTGTTCGACGATTTGGGCGAACACTTGTCCAGGGTCGGTCATGAGTTCGGCTCGGTCACGGGACGGCGCCGCCGCTGCGGCTGGTTTGACGCGGTGGCCTTAAGGCGTTCCATCGTGCACAACAGCTGCTCACTGCTGTGCATGACCAAACTCGACGTGCTCGACGGCTTGGACACCATCCGGGTGTGCGTCGGCTACAAGATCGACGGCGGCATCACCACCACGCCGCCCATGCTGTCGGACAGCTTTGGCGAGTGCCAGGCGGTGTACGAAGAGATGCCGGGGTGGAAGGAAAGCAGCGTCGGGATCACGCGTTACGAGGACTTGCCGCGCAACGCCAAGAGTTATCTGGAACGCGTGCAAGAGCTGGTCGGGGTACCCATCACCATCATCTCCACCGGTCCGGACCGCGATCAGACCATCATCTTAAAAAATCCCTTCGCATAACCGCCGCTGGGAGGCAATTATGGCCAATATTTCTCTCAAGGGTAGCGAACGAATTGCCATGCCGGGTGCGCGGGCGCTGGCTCCCGCGGATCCCGACGAACGCATGGAAGTCACGGTGCTGGTGCGGCGGCGCGCGCATCAGGATTTCGCGGCGCGCGTGGCCGCGTTGAGCGCGCAAAGTTCGCCTGGAGCGTATTTGAGCCGCGAAGAATTCGCGCAGAAGCATGGCGCCGATCCGGCGGATCTGGCTGCGGTGCGCAAATTCGCAACGGCACACGGCTTGGGCGTGGTGCAGGAACACGCGGGGCGTCGCACCGTGGTGTTGTCCGGCACCGTGGCGCAATTCAGCGCAGCGTTCAATGTGCTGCTGCAGAGGATGGAACACGATAGCTGTTGTTATCGCGGTCGCTCGGGCGCGATCGAGATTCCTGCGGAACTCGACGGCATCATCGAAGCGGTGCTCGGCCTCGACAGCCGGCCGCAGGCCGCCCCGCATTTTCGGATGCGCTCGGCAGTGGGCAATGTGCAGTGGCGCTTGGGCTCGCGCGCAGCGACGTCCTTCAGTCCGCTGCAAGTGGCTGAGCTCTACGGCTTTCCCCCCGCCACGGGCCAAGGCGAGTGTGTGGCCATCATCGAGTTGGGCGGCGGCTACCGTCCTGCGGATTTGAACACCTTTTTCACAGGATTGGGCGTTGCCAATCCGACCGTGCTCAGCGTGTCGGTCGATCAGGCCAAGAATGCGCCCAGCGGCGATGCGAACGGGCCGGATGGGGAGGTCATGCTGGATATCGAGGTGGTCGGCGCCATCGCACCGCAGGCCAAGATCGCGGTGTATTTCGCGCCAAACACGGACGCGGGATTTCTCGATGCCATCACCACGGCCATTCACGATACGGCCAACAAACCCTCGGTGATCTCCATCAGTTGGGGAGGCCCGGAAGCCTCGTGGACCTCGCAGGCCATGACGGCGATGGATTCGGCCTTTCAAGCGGCGGCCACAATGGGCATCACCGTGTGCATCGCGTCCGGCGACAATGGCTCCAGCGATGGCGTCACCGACGGCGCCGATCACGTGGATTTTCCCGCCTCCAGTCCCTATGCCCTGGCCTGCGGCGGCACCAGTTTGCAAGGCGGCGGGACGCGCATCGACAGCGAAGTGGTGTGGAACGACGGCGCCGGCAATGGCGCCACCGGCGGCGGTATCAGCAGTTTTTTCCCGGTTGCCGCCTGGCAATCGGGTGTCAGCGCGACCACCACGGCGGGGAAAACCGTGCCGCTGACCATGCGCGGCGTGC
>JAXDQN010000044.1:0-5751 GCA_034667865.1 Gammaproteobacteria bacterium | reverse complement strand
GTAATGCGAAGTTGTCGGTTATGCGCAGCGAGCTCTCCTGCACGTCCGGATAGCCAGCATATTTCAAGACGTAGCGATTTTCGACGTCGGATTTACTTCGCATAATCCAGAGTAATTTCTCCTTTCGACCATCCTGGTCGGAAGGAGCGATTCATGGCCAAGACAGTGTTTTTCCGGGCAACGCCTCAACAGCAAGTCGTGCTCGGCGTCGGTGCGACGAAGTGCCTCAATAAATTCGATGATTACTTGTTACGCGTAAAGGGGGTAGCCCCGAGTACGCGCAAGACTTACTGCTTTTGGGTTCGGCGGTTTTTGACCGGATTTTGTGGGCCGTCGGCCCCAGACTGGTCGGCGCTCCGCGGCGCGGATTTGGCAGTGTTCGTAAGAGACGAAGCCTCGCGACTGAAGCGGAACGGACGTGGCGTGCCCGGCATAGCGATGCGCGCATTCGTTCGTTACCTGATTTTCTTGGGGGTCGCCCAAGACGGTCTCCAGGGAGCGATACCGCAGAGGCCGCGTTGGCGCCATGTTGGATTGCCGCGCCATCTACCCCAGTCTGACGTCGACCGTGTCGTTGCCGGCGCCTTAGACGGCACGACCCGAGGCCGGCGTAACTACGCGATCCTTCTGCTGCTCGCGAGGACTGGTCTTCGCGCCCACGAAGTGGCGCAGCTTTCACTCGATGACATTGACTGGCGGGAAGGGATTATCAACATCCGGTCAAAAAAATCACGCAACGAGCGTCGGTTACCCTTAGTCCACGATGTGGGCGCCGCACTCGTCGATTACCTCGAGCATTGCCGACCGTCTTGTTCCTCTCGAACGATATTCCTGCGGGTAATCCCGCCATTTAGGCCTTTTCTCGGATCAGGTGCGATCTGTCGAGTGGTCCGCCGTGCACTGACTCGGGTCGGTCTTCTCAACACGCCATCGGCCGCCCACCTGTTTCGACATACGGCAGCCACCCGGATGCTCAGGGGCGGAGCCAGCTTCAAGGAGATCGCCGATATCCTCGGTCATGCGGCGATCTCGACGACGGCGATTTACGCCAAGCTCGACACAGCGGGGCTTTCGCGCGTTGCAATGCCATGGCCGGGAAGTGCGCCATGAACCCGCGTGAGTTGCGGATTCAGCTGGACCAGTATCTATCGGCCAGATCGGCCTTAGGTATCAAGGATCGAGGACGCAAAACGCTTCTGCAGGGGTTTCTGAGATACCTCGTTAAGATGAAGTACGATGGGGCCATCACATGTCGCCTCGCGATCGACTGGGCCACGACAACGCCGAAGGCCCGAGCGACCGGCCTTGCGGGCCCCGCTCGACGCTTGATTGCAGCCCGCGGCTTTCTTTCCCACGTCAGAGCAAGCAGCGACGACGTTGAGGTTCCCGCCACCAGACTGCTCGCCGCCGCCAAGGGACGGCGGCCCTATCTATACACCGCTGAGCAAATCGCCGATCTCCTCCAAGCGGCTTTGGCCCTTGGACCCAAAGGCGCGCTGCGACCACATACCTACCAGACGCTCCTTGGTTTGATGGCGAGCACCGGGATTCGTGTCGGTGAGGCTATTCGCCTGAAGTACATCGACGTCGAGCTGGATGCCGAGCCTGCGCTCCTTCAGATTAGGGACAGCAAATTCGGCAAGTCACGCGTTGTTCCACTCCATCCAACGACCGCGGCACAGCTCAAAAAATACGCCGAACTCCGACGACGACTGGGATACGGCAAGCGTTCCGATGCTTTCTTTGTTTCCGAACGCGGAGGCCATGTCTATTACGGCTGCCTGGTCCAATGGTTTATCCGTACGACGCGACATTTGGGGATGCATCCACCGGCGGGGCGACGAACCCCCACGTTGCACGGTCTGCGGCACTATTTTGCCATCGAGCGACTAACTTTATGGTCCCGCCAGGGAGCGAGTATTCAAGATCTTGCCCCTCAGCTCTCGGTCTATCTGGGTCACGTAAAACCTCAACAAAGCTACTGGTATTTCACCGCGACGCCCGAGCTGCTACGCGCTGCGGGGGAGTCGTTCCAACTTTTTTCGAACACCGGGGTGCCATCGTGAGCACAAAAGCGACGCTGATTGGCCCTCTATTGCAGGGATTCTTTGTCGAACATCTGCTCCAGCATAAACACGTCAGCCCGCAAACGATATCCAGCTATCGCGATACTTTTCGACTCCTCCTTCAACACGCGCACAAGAAGTTGAAGACTGAACCTGTCGCGATAAAAATCGACGCTTGGGATGCCCCGCTGATCTTGTCGTTTCTTGATAGCCTGGAGATCGATCGACATAATTCCATTCGATCACGTAACATTCGGCTCGCCGCTATCCGCTCGTTCTTTCGATGGCTCACGCTGGGTCACCCGGAACTGGTTGGAATGGCCACTCGGATTCTGGCGATTCCCGTTAAGCGAACAGACCGCCGGCTGATTCACTCTCTCACGCGCGAAGAGATTGACGCGTTGCTGGCCGCACCGGATCAGTCCCATTGGCGGGGTCGTCGCGATGCAGCCCTGTTGCTGACGCTTTACAATACAGGGGCCCGTGTCTCGGAGATCACGGCGTTGCACCAAGAGCACATTGCACTGGGCGCGAGTAGCGTTGTACACCTGATAGGAAAGGGACGGAAACACCGGGATATTCCACTGTGGCCACGAACCGCTCAGGTCCTAAAAGCGTGGTTTCGAGAACAGTCAAACGCCGATACACCTTTGGCTTTTCCCAGCGCACGCGGACAGCGTCTATCGCGCAACGGCGTCGATTACATTTTGAAACAGGCTGCCGCTAGCGCGAGTTGCCCAAGTCTCAAAGCAAAGCGGATTCATCCGCATGCGATCAGGCACACAACCGGTTCACACCTGCTCCAATCCGGAGTTGATATCAGCGTCATCGCTCTGTGGCTTGGTCATGAAAGCGTCCAGACCACGCACGTTTATGTCGAGGCGGACCTGGCCGCCAAGCAGCGAGCATTAAGCAAGTTGGAACCGGTCGGTATGAACGTTCGGCGCTATAAGCCTCAAGACCAGGTCTTGGCATTTCTGGCGACCCTCTGACAGCGTTCAATTATGCGCAGTAGGATTTCGCTCTTTCCTGGTTTTTCAGGGAAACGGACTTCCTGCTGCGCATGACCGACAACTTCGCATTACAGCCGTCATGCGCTGCAGCGCATGACGGCTCATGGTGAACAGCGTTTCCACGGGATCGTGAACGCGGATTCCACGGCAACGTGAACAGGTTTCCACGGGATGGTGAACAGTTGGAGGCGCCGCGTGGCGCGCTGTTCACGATCATGGAAAGGTGTTCACGATCGTGGAAAGTGGGGTGTTTGGCTGGAGATTGATCGAAAGCAGACCGCGTAACCTGGGGGGTTTTGCCCCCAGGAGCGCAGTCGATGCCGAACGAGAGGATCTCCATGTCGAAGTTGAAGCAGCTGATCGGGCTGCAGGCGAGCAATTTGAGCGTCCGGGCGCTGGGGCGCGCCCTAGGACTGTCGGTCGGCGCGGTCTCGAAGTACTTGCGGGCGGTACGGGCCTGCGGGATCGGGGCCACCGAGGCGGAAACGCTCTCGGAACACGAACTCGAGGGGCGCGTGTTCGGGCCGCTGTTGGCGGCCAAACCGGCCGCCTTGGTGCCACCGGACTGTGCCTGGATCGATGGTGCAACGATTCTTTCGCACATTTATTGGCGGTAGCCCGGTCTGAAGTCAGGCTGCGACCTCCTGATGAAACGGGTTCAGTAGAGTTTCCATTGCGAGATATCGACGTTTTCCCCACTTGGTCGAGGCGATGTGCCGAAGCCTGGCAGCGACGAGCATTAGCGCGCTGTTGCCATCGGGGAAAGCTCCCACTACTCGAGTTCGGCGTCTGATCTCGCGGATGATCCGCTCGAGCGGATTGTTGGTTCTGATCTGGCGCCAGTGATTGCTCGGAAATAGAAAATAAGTCAGCGTCTCTTCGCCATGATTGTTCACAAGCTCTGCGGCTCGCGGCAGCTTCATGGCGTGCAGCTTGGCGACCACGTCTGCGTTCTTCGCTAGCGCCGATGCCCGATCTTCCTGGGCGTGGATGGCTTTGAGCATGCGCGCAACTTCGGCGACCTTGCTGTTGGGTGCGTGCGAGAAGACGTTGCGGTAAAAATGCACCACGCAGCGCTGCCATCGAGCCTGCGGATACAGCTCGCCAACCGCTTCGATCAAGCCGCGGCAGGCATCTGAAATAATCAACTGCACGCCCTTTAAGCCGCGATCTTTGAGGTGGCGCAGGAATGTACTCCAGCCAGATAAATCCTCTTTCTCGCCTTCAGCGACGCCCAGGATTTGCCGATGTCCGTCGGTGCCGACGCCGATCGCGACCAGCACCGAGATGTTGCGAACTTCGCCGGCCCAGCTGCGCTTGAGAACAACGCCGTCCAGATACACGTACGGGAACTCCCCCTCAATCGTGCGGTTGCGCCAGGCCTCGATATGCCGGTAAATCTTCTGATTAAGCCGGCTCACGGTGCTCGAGCTCACCCTCGTGCCCCACAGTGCTTCCGTGATGTCCTCGACTCGACGCACTGACACTCCTGCCAAATACATCTCGACCAGTGACTCTTCGACCGAGGCCTCGCGGCGTCGGTATCGCTCGATAATCGCCGTCTCAAACGGCAGCTTACGTAACTTCGGCACCTTTAAAGTCACCGCGCCGGCCTTCGTCTCCAGCTGCCGTTCATAATGCCCGGCCCGCGTATCGACCCTATCCGCGCTTCGTTCGTACCGGCTGGCGCCGCAGATCTGATCCGCTTCGGCATCCAGCAACCCGTTCAGGGTCTCCTCGACGCTCGTCCTCACTGCCTCGTCAATATGGCTGCGCAGCTGGCCGGCATCAACTCGAATCGCATCCTTCAAGCTCTCAGTTGTATCCTCTTGCATGGTGGTGGTCCTTGGTTCTCGTTGAGGGGCTGTGTGGTAACAACCATTCTTCCAGACCGAGGCCACCGCCTCAAAATGTGCGCAAACTACGGTACGTCATCTCTGTGGACCGTCCGTAGTATCGTTTTTCGGTGGAAGTCCTCTACCGGAAACGACCAGCGAACATGGAACGTGATTGCAGCAAGGCGCTGCAGGTTCTGCGCCATTTAGGATGCTCTTCGCAAGATGCCGAAGAAATCGTTCAGGAGGCTTTATTACGGTTGTACAGATACCGTGGGGACGTGAAGTCCACACAAGCCTTTGTAGTCCATATCTCAAAGAACCTGTTTATTGATCTTGCCCGCAAACGTCGCGGGCGCGAGATACCTTTCAACGAACGCTTCTTATCTGCCCTCGCTCCAAGTCCGGAGAGCCAGCTTAATATCGCACAACAGTTACGCGCCGTCTCCTCACTGCTAGTCACGAAGTGCGGCAAGCAGATCCGAGACATCTTCATTGCGAACAAGGCGGGTTGGAAACACAGCGAGATCGCGGCGCACTTCAAGGTTTCAGCTAGCATCGTGCATCGGTGTATTGCGAAGGCAATCAAAATCATAGCGGACGATGCCAAATAGACTTATTTAAGTGCGACAACTTTGGGCGCCCGATACGTCTATATGAAGGATACGGCAAAATCAAAGGACTGGCTAAATGTCTAACAGCCCGAGGCTTTCGGTAGAAGAGTTGCCGGAAAACTGGCGATCCGTTTTGCAATGGGGGCCGTGCTTTTGCCGGGCTCTTGTCCGTGAGAAATGTCCCTCATGTACCAATGCGCAGCGCATCGAAGTTGCCGGCCTG
>JAXDQN010000043.1:0-7898 GCA_034667865.1 Gammaproteobacteria bacterium | reverse complement strand
GGCCGCGAATTCACCGGGCGCTCGGAACAGCGCCATCAGGGTCATGAACCCGCCATACGAACCGCCGTAGACCCCCACTCGTTTAGGGTCCACACCTGCCTTCTCGACCAGCCATTTCTTGGTATCGAGCATATCCTCCAGTTCAGGAAACCCCATCTGCCGGTAAATGGCGGTGCGCCAATCGCGGCCATAACCCAGCGACGCGCGGTAGTCCAAGGAGATGACGGTATAGCCTTGCTGCGCCAACAGGTTATTGAACATCTGTTCGCGGAAATAGTATGAGTAGCGCAGGCTCACATCCTGCAAGTACCCGGCGCCATGGATGAAAATGACTGCGGGCCGCAAGGCTGCGGGCCGCCGTGCCGCCGCGCCGCGGTAGACCTTGGCATAGATTGCGCCGTTGAAATGCGTCGAGGGGACTTGGATGATCTGTGGATCGATCCAGCGCATCGATTTGTATTCATCGGTGCGCGTGTCGGTCAGTTCGCGCGCACTGCCCGAACCGTCGGAATTCTGCACCGAAATTTGCGAGCGCACATACGGCGATGAGTGCTGAATGAGCAGTTGCTTGCCATCGGGCGATACGGCGAATCGCTCCACGCCTTGCAGGCGGCTGGCGCGCTGCATTTCACCGCCGCTGCTTGGTATCCGGTAGACATCATAGGAGTAAGGCGCGGTTGCATTGCTTTGCATATAGAACCAACGCCCGTCCGGCGACAGCACCGGATCGGAGATCTCGAAAGCGCCATGCGTGAGCGCGCGCGCACTGTCATTCAAGGCTTTGCGATAGAGATGCGCATAGCCTGACTCTTCGGACATGAACCACAAGGTGCGATCGTCATTCAACCAGCCAAACTCGTTGGACCTGTCGTTGATCCAAGCCCCATCCGTCAGACGATGCTGAGTGATCAACGAGTAATTGGAAAAATCGACCGTCACCAACCAACGATCTTTGTTGTCGATGGACAGCAACTGAATCGCCAGGGCATGGCCGTTGGCGCTCCACTGAATTCCTCCGCGATCGCCGACTTCGGGCTCATCCGAGGTTATCCAGCCCGCGCGTTGCTTTGGCTTGCCATCCGTCATCGCCCCCGCAATCTCGGGATGCAACTTCGCATTCTCGTCGCGCACCGCCTTCAACGGGTCGTCATCGATGCCAGGAATATGCTCGAACGTCAGAAGATGCTGGCTATGATCCGTCAAGTTCAGCAATACCAGCGCCTGAGGAGACGGCGGATTTCGCCCGACTCGCAAGCGTTCGGTTTCGAATTCCTCATAACCTGATTCGGTCACGTAACGGGTGAGCTTGCCTTCCTTGCCGCGGATCGCAGATTTGGACGATGTGACGACCAGCAGCCAGCGTGCATCGGGCGATAGCGAGGTGGCCCGAATGACGACGTCGTCGCCCAGATAAAACGCCGCGCCGGCGCGAGTTGCGTCCGCTGCGCGCATTTCCTCGGCGTGCTTTCTGGCGGCCTCGGAATCGTCATGCAGCCGTTTCAGGGTCGAGAAGGTGCGCAACTGCATGTCGCGCAAATCATCGGGTTTTGGCGCGGCGTTCGGATCCGTCTCGGCTTTCAACACCGCAATCGGCGTGGTGAGGGCGCTTTCGAAGTCATGCACGAACCAGTCGTTGCCGACGCGAAAGCTCAACTGCCGGCCATCGGCGGAAAATTGCGGATCGGTCTCGTTTTCCGCTGTTCGCGTGATCTGCCGGAGGCGACCGCCGGAAAGCTCGCGCACGAACACGTCGCCGTTGCGTACGAAGGCGGCGCGCTTGCCGGCACGATCGTAAATGGCAGGCGCATCGGCATTCGCCGCTTCGCGCGCCGCGACCAGATGATCGTGCGCATCGACGAGGTTGAGCCGGTGTAGATCGGAAATCGTCGAGCCCGCGCGCTTCAGCGAGTAGTACACCGACCTGCCGTCGGCCGACCAGAAGGAATCCTGTACCGGTGCGCCGATCCAGTCCGGATCGGCCATTATTCTTTCGAGGGTCAGTTCGCCCGCGGCCGCCAGAGTTGGCGAGGCTGCAAACGCGCCCAAACAAAGTAAAGCCGGTGCCGCGAAGGACGCAGCAAATGAGATATTCATGTCCTACCCGTCTAAGTTGGCGGTCGAGGGTCCCCGGGCCTGTCTCGGCTCTTATCGGGGCGGCCATTGCCCGGCCTTGGCGCCGGCATGGCTCACAGTCTGAGCGCATAGCGGGGTCGCCGCAACCTTGCGGTTTCGGCCGCAACCGGCCTTTTAGTTTTGCCTGGCGCGATCAGGCGCACTGGCGCGCCCGTGCAAGCGCATCACCAGATCTGTCTCGCCGTGGCTCAAGCCAAACTGCTGGGATATTTTGGCCGGGTCGGCTCCGCGCCGCGCTGAATCGATGGCTTGTTCGAACGATTGCGTGGGTCCGCGCAGTTCGACCCGATCGACGCGATCGGCCACTCCCGAATATTCGTTCTCGATGCGCTTGACGCGGCGCCCGGTGCGCGCGCTGATGGATGCCACCAGCTCCATCTCGCGCCGAATCGCGGCCAGGCTCGCCTCCACTTCCACGCAACGCGCATGCCAATGCTTGTTCGAGCGGGCTGCGAGGACTGCAACCACCGCGGCAGCACAGCCGAACAGGGCACTCGCAATGCTGAACACTAAGGTCATGTCGATGCTGATCATTAGGCGTACTCGTCGATAAGAGACTTGGGAGGGCGGGGATTCGAAGTGTCGTGGGCGTCGGGGGATTTGGGCGGCGGCTTGTCGGGTCCCTCGTCCGAGCGCTGGCGGCGTTCTTTGTCGTCTTTGGAGGATCGCCGATCCGCGATTGGCAGGGCTGGGTAGAGACCGGAGTTGCTCAAGCGGTCAACTTCACTCATTGCGTGACCTCGCTCATTCAGGTTTGGGTTGCTCAGTGGGTTCAGCTTTCGGCGCTTTCATTAAAACAGTTCTTTCCAGCGCCGCCGGTGAAACCCGGCCCGCCAGTCGATTCGTCGCGCTGCCGGCGTCCGCAATCTGCACGCCCTCGCCCGCCGGTTCCGGCAGATGTTCGCTAGCCCGCGCCATCGTCGCATCGCTGGGCAGCACCGCTTCGAGCACGAGGACGGCGACGCGGCGATTGGCATTGCGGCCTTCGGCCGAATCATTGGGCTGACGCGGATGAAATTGGCCGAAGCCGACGATCTCGAGCCGCAGGGGATCGATGCCCTGTTTGGTGAATTGATGCACCACGCTGGCGGCGCGCGCCGCCGACAATTCCCAGTTGGAGGGAAACGCCGCGGTGTGAATCGGGCGATCGTCGGTATGACCTTCCACGCGAATAGGATTGGGGAAGGGCTTCAAAACCTCCGCCAGCTTATCGAGCACCGGTTCGGCGACAGGCGCAAATTCTCCGGCGCCGCTCGGGAACAGAATATCGGCGTTGATCTCGATTTCCAGCCACATGCTTTCGCGCTTGACGGTCACCAGCTTGGCGTCGATGAGGGCCTGCATGGCATCTTGCACCTGACGTTCCATACGGACCAGAGAGCCCGGCAAATCGTTGGACTCCCGGCCGTCGACCACGCCCAGGGCACGCGGCGTGAGATTGCCATCCTTGGAATCCTTGATCTTGATGAGCGCGGTGGGCGTGATTCCCACCAATGGCTTATCACCGCCCTTGCCGGGCTGTTTGTCGCCGAGATTCACCGGCTGCAGACTCTTAGGGGCGCCGTTGAATGCAGCGATCATCGAGTCGGACAGCACACGAAACTTGCCCTCGTTCACCGACGACATGGCGTACATCACGGTGAACAGGGCAAATAGCAGCGTCACGAGGTCGCCATAGGGAATCGCCCAGGCTTCCGCGTTCACGTGCTCTTCATGCTTTTTCTTGCGAGCCATGCGTCCCGATCAGTGGTGGAAGTACCCTTGCAATTTGGATTCGATGTTGCGCGGATTCTCGCCCTGCGCGATGGCGATGATCCCCTCGATGACCATGGTGCGCACCTGCGACTGCCCGTGAATCACCGACTTGAGTTTGTTGCCCATGGGCAGGAACAGCAGATTCGCGAACGCAATGCCGTAAATGGTGGCGATGAAGGCCGCGGCAATGCCATGGCCCAGCTTCGAGGGATCATTGAGGTTCTGCATCACCGCCATCAAACCCATGACGGCGCCGATGATCCCCAAGGTCGGCGAGTAAACCCCCATGGCCTCGAACACCTTCGCCGCCTGCGTGTCGAAATGTTCCATGGTGTCCAATTCGATTTCCATGCTGGAGCGGATCGCATCGGGTTCGCCGCCATCGACCAGGGACTGCAGTCCCTTCTTCAGGAATTCATCCTGTTCGCTCTCGACCGCCGACTCCAACCCGAGCAAACCTTGTTTGCGCGCAATGTTGCTCCACTCGACGATTTTTTCGATCACCGCAGCAGGATTGTTGACCGGGGGCATGAACACCCACTTCACAATCTTCCAGGCGCGCAAGAATGTGGCCATCGGCGTCTGCACCAGGCTCGCCGCCAGGGTGCCCACCACCACGATGACGAACGCCGCGCTGCCGACCAGCGCGCCGGCGCTGCTGCCTTTCAAGATGGCGCCGCCGATGATGGCTATCAGCGCAAGAACGATGCCGACGACGCTTAAGATATCCATGCAATCATCCCGGCGTCAGCCACTCCGATAAACGCGACCGCAAGCGCACCAACGCCTGGCCATGGATCTGGCAGACGCGCGATTCGGACACTTCGAGCACTTCGCCGATCTCGCGCAAATTCATGTCTTCATCGTAGTAGAGAGACAGAACCAGTTTTTCGCGCGCGGGGAGCACATTGATGGCGCCGGCCAGCGCGCCGCGAAAGCCGGCGTCCTCGATGTCATCGAAGGGGCCTGGGCGCTCGTCGCGGGCGTGATCCGCGGGACTCGACTCATCCTCGCTTGATCCCATTTGATCGAAACTGAACAGCCGGCAGCTGGCTGCGTCCATGACCAGCTTGTGATATTCCTCGATCGACACGCCAAGACCTTCGGCGATATCGGTGGGAGTGGCGTCTTGGCCCTTGGCATTTTCAATCTTGCGCACCACGTCGGCCATTTCGCGCATATTTCGATGCACCGAGCGGGGCGTCCAATCGGACTTGCGCACCTCATCGAGCATGGCGCCGCGGATACGGATGCCGGCGTAGGTTTCGAAGTTGGCGCCCTTGGTGGCCGAATAGTGTTTGGCCGCGTCCAGCAATCCGATCATGCCGGACTGAATCAGATCGTCGACTTCCACATTCGGCGGCATGCGGCTTACCAAATGGTAGGCAATACGTTTGACCAAATCGGCGTGTTTCAACACCAATTCGTGCTGCGGCACCTGATCGACCGGGATGTTGTCATCCGTCGGCGGCTTCGGGCTGCGGTTTTGCGTGTTCGTGTACTGTGTGCTTGCTCTCATTGCAATACCGTAGAGGGAGCGATCCTCACTCCCACCATTCGTTCGACAAAGAATTCCAAATGCCCTCGTGCCCCTTGCGGCACTGACCACTTATCGGCTTTTGAGGCCAGATTCTTGAGGGCGATGGACGAAATTGAGGCTGGGTAGGCATCGACCACGGGGGTCTGCCGCTGCACCGCGCGCCGCAGATAGTCGTCGTAGGGCACCGAACCGGCGAATTCCAAGGTCACATTGAGAAATCGGTCACAAACTCGGGCGATCTTCTGAAATAGATCCGGACCCTCGCCCGAGCGGCGGGTCTGATTGGCCAGAATCTGAAAGCGCTGTACGCCATGTTCACGGCTCAAAACCTTGATCAGGGCATAGGCATCCGTGATCGAGGCGGGTTCATCGCAGACCACCACCAGCACGTGATGCGCCGCCTGGCTGAAGGTCATGACGCTGTCGTGCAGGCCGGCCGCGGTATCCACCACCAACACCTCGACCTGGTGGTACAGATCGCTGAAGGCCCGGATGATGCCGGCATGTTCGGCCGGGGTCAGGGTCGCCATGCGCTTGATGCCTGAAGCGGCGGGGACAATTTGCAGCCCGTGGGGCCCGGTCACGATGGCGTCTTCCAAAGCACACTCGCCGTTGACCACGTGTCCCAGGTGAAATCGCGTGTGCAGGCCCAGCACCACGTCCACATTGGCCAGTCCCAGATCGGCATCGACCAGCATGACGTCGCGTCCTTGCGCTGCGATCGACACCGCGAGGTTCGCCGACACGGTAGTTTTGCCGACCCCGCCCTTGCCGCCGGTGACGGCAATGACTTTCACGGGACGGGACGAATTCAATTCGGCCAGCGCTTCGGCACGATCGCGCGATAATCTGAAATCACGCATGGGCAGGTACCTGTCCAAAGGCGCGGGCGAGGTACGCCTCGTCGCGTTGCGGCGTGCTGCGCTCCTTCAGGTCCATGGCGGCACGCACCAGCCAAACCCGTTTTTGATGGGCCGCGTGCAGGTCCTCCGGCACCCTTTGCCCATTGCACACATAGGCGATCTTCAGCTTGTGGCGCAGCGTCGCTGAGATCACCGCTCCCAGGCTTGCGGCCTCGTCCACTTTGGTGATGATGCAGCCGAGGGGATTGATGCGCGCAAACGCGCACACGATTTCATCCAAGGCATTTCCCTCGCCCTGCGCCGGGAGTGCCAGCAGCACCTTGGCGTGAGGGGCGCCCAGCCGCAGAGCGCTGAGTTGTTCCGTCAGGCGTACATCGCGCGGGCCCGTGCCGGCCGTGTCGATCAGAATCAGTTTCTTGGATTTGAGCCGCTCGATCATGCGCGCCAATTCCTTGCCGCTGTTCACCGCGTGCATCGGTACTCCCAAAATGCGCGCGTAGGTGTTCAATTGTTCTCGCGCGCCGATTCGATAACCATCGGTGCTTACCAGCGCCAGGTCCTGGCTGCCGTGGGCCATGCACCAGCGAGCCGCCAGCTTGGCGATGGTTGTGGTCTTGCCGGCGCCGGTGGGGCCGACAATCGCGATGATGCCGCCGGTCACACTGGTCAAATCGTTCACCATGGGCAGGTGGCGGCACAATAGGGCCATGGGAATGTGCGACGGATTCTCGAGCGAAGTGCGGCTTGGGGTCAGCTCGGCCAGGGCCATGGCCACGTCAGGCGCGATGTCCATGGCCGACAGATCTTCGAGAACGCGCGCCTTCAACGGCTCGCGCAACCGCTTGTCGTTCCACGTCATGCCGGCAAGACCGGTCTCGAGCATGCGACGCAGATCTTGAATGTCACGCTGCATGGCGGCTCCGTAGGCGGGCTCCGCACGCGGCAGGCTGGGCCGGGCCACGCTTGGCCGGGCCACGCTTGGCCGGGGCCCGTCGGCGGGTGGCGCTTTGACCACGGGCTTGGAGATCGGCGGCGCCGCTTTGACCGCCGTCGCGGTGGCGCTGAGCACCGCGGCGCGCATTGCTTCGCTGATCAGAGGCTCGCGTGGCGCTTGCGCGGCCGCAACAACCGCTTCAGCAGCCGGCGCCGCAGCCGCGGCTCGCTGCCGCGTGGCGTCGGCGAACAAGGCCTCGTCATAATCCACTGCCGCGATGACTTCAATGCCGTCGTCGCCACGGCGACTCGACAAGATGACGGCGTCGGGCCCTTGTTCCGAGCGCACCAGCGCGAGCGCTGCGCGCATGCTGGGTGCGGTATATCGTTTGATCTTCATGTCAGCCTCCGTCAATCATGCGAATCATTGGCGGCCCACCGCGGCAATCACGCGGATGCGCCGATTTTCAGGAATTTCGTTGTAAGCCAGCACCGCCAACGAGGGCGTCGAGTGGCGCATCAGCTTGGCAATCCAAGGGCGAATCTTCGGCGCGACGAGCAGCACGGCCGGTTCGCCGGCCGCTTCTTGACGCCGCGTGCTGTCGCCGAGCGCGGTCTGGATTCGATCGGCCAGTCCGGGCTCGAATCCCGGCGAGGTTTCACCGCCGCCCGCC
>JAXDQN010000042.1:0-12033 GCA_034667865.1 Gammaproteobacteria bacterium | reverse complement strand
TCTTCGTGCAGCAGCAGCGTCTTGCCATTCAAGTCCGCATAGCTGTCGATGGGATTCTCGAGCAGAAACGCCGGCGAGCAAGCGGCAATAAAGTTCTGCGGAAATAGCTCATGAACCGTCAACCCTTCCCATGGACCAACGCCCACCACGATGGAAAGATCCGCTTCGGGGGGATGCGTCTTGGGCGCCGAGAATGTGGTCTCGATGCGAATGTCGGTCTCTTCCCGCGCCTGGGAGAAGGACGCCAAGCGCGGCAGCAGCAGTTCGTTGGCGAAAAACGGCGGAACGTTTAGCCGGATGATGCTGCGGCCGTAGCGTACCTGCAGCTGCTCGGTCACCGACTCCAATTTGGCAAAAATATCGTTGATGTGTTCGAGGTAGTTCGCCCCGGCGTCGGTGAGCGTCAGGGTCCTGACCCCGCGCTGAAACAGGCCCACGCCGAGATGCTCCTCCAGCGCCTTGATCTGGTGGCTGACGGCCGAAGGCGTGACGAACAATTCCTCGGCGGCGGCTTTGAAGCTTTGTAGCCTGGCCGCGACCTGAAAGGTCTTCAAGAATTTAAGCGACGGCAAGCGCATAGGTACGACCAATTCCAAGGCAAGGGGTGTAGTGACCGTTGAATCCCCTCACGGCATACTCCGCATCATGATACACCATCCTTTCAGAGCAACATTCGTGCCACTTAGATCAAGGTTGATTTTGCAGTGGATAATCTGACATAAGCGCCGCAACTGCCATGTTCGCGGGCGCGGCCCCATGACCGCCGCACGATACTGGCGCGCCGTTGCTGCATTTCGATGACGCGCGCGCACGTCATTACGGGGAGCTTCGGCTCCGGCAAAACCACCGCCATTCGCTGGCTCATGGCGAACAAACCGCAAGCCGAACTCTGGATTGTGGTCCTCAATGAGTTCACGGAGGCCGGCATCGACGCCCTCAGCGTGGCCCAGGCCGCCCGCGGCGACTTCGACGTGCGGTTGGTTGCAGGCGGGTGCTTGTGCTGTGTCGGCGAGCTCGAGTTTGGGAAACAGCTGCGCGACATCCTGCGCAATTTCAAGCCGGCTCGCCTGCTGGTCGAACCCAGCGGCGCAGGTCACGCCGCCGACATCGTCGATGCATTGAGCGTGTACGAGCGCCAGAAGGCACTTAGCTTGGACAGTGTCATATGTTTGGTGGACTCGCAGGATGCAATCCGCCTGCTCGAGACTCGGCCGCCGAACGAATGGTCGCAGATCCAGTCGGCCGATGTGTTGCTGCTGTCGAAACCCGATCTCGCCTCGCAGGCCGAACGCGCGGCCTTTGACGAAATTGCCGCGGAGCAATATCCGTCGAAACCTCTGCTGGGCGAATGCAGCCGCGGCGAGTTGCCGCAGGCGGCTCTGCAATCCTTTGAGCGCGCGCCGCGCTTTTCACTGCTGGACGCTGCGAGGAGCGGCGCCGAGTCCGCAACTGCGCCGATTAACGCCACGTTCGATATCGCAGGCCGGGTCGGTACCGAAATGCAGCTGTCCCAATTGGGATACTGGGCCGTTCAGTGGAGCCTGCCGAGCGAACTGGTGTTTGCCAGAGTGGTCCTCGAGCCCCGGCTGCATTGGCTGCTCGAAACCTATCAGGGTTGGCTGCGCCGTATGAAGGCCGTATTTCGCACCGGGCGTGGTCCCTCTTGGCTGGTGCAAAGCCATGGTCGTGGCATGTCGGGCGAAGACAGCGCCTTTCGCCGTGAAAGCCGCATAGAAATCTTGCTCACGGCGGCGCCGACCGAGGAATTTTTGAATGAATGGCGGCGGCTGTTGCGCGATGCTGCGCTAGCGAGCTTTGCGTCTGATTGACCGGAACCGAATCCCCAGTTTCATCGCCTTTTGCGCGACCGCGCCGGGAGTGCGACGAAGTTTCTTAGCCGCCTGAGCCCCTGAAAGCTTGTCTTTCGCAAACGTGCGGAGATTCTTTACATCCTCTTTCGACCATGCTGTAACTAAACGCCGCTTTTTCTTTGTCATCATTGTTTGCCCGGAAATCGCGCATCATACCTGCGCTGGACCGCGAGCGCGGCCATTTATTGTTGTTTGCTTTAGCGAAGTGCTTCGAAGCCGGGAGGCGCCCCCGCATGTCGATCAAACGTGACGGTTTTGGAACACCCCGCATCAGATCCAAGTTCGACAATCACCGAAAAACTAATGAACTGCCGTCATGCCGTGGCGACGCATGAGTTCATGGGTCCGCGACGAGGCCAGGAAGGCGAGAAATGCGCCGGCTGCAGTGGGGATCGTGCAGGTCCGCGAGATCCCGGCCGCGAAGGTGGTAAGATATTGAATCTCCTCAGGCAGCGGCCCAACCAAGTCGATACCCGGTTCGTTGAGCAGCTCGCTCAACTGCTGGAATCCCAGCGTCGCCTGACCGGCAGCCACCAGCTGCGCCACCGGCGTGCCCGATGGCGGAATCACTATCCGCGGTCGTAACTTATCGAGAATGCCCCATCGGTTGAAGAGCATTTCGAGATATTTACCGCTGGGGCCGGTGGAATAGCCGATTGTCGCGGCGCTCATTACCGCCTTACGCACGCTCGAGGCATCCACAATGGCCGGACGCGGCGCGCCGGCCCTTACCGCAATCGCAATGCCCGACATCATCACATCGACGCGGCCCGTGGCGCACAGCTGGCCGCTGCCGACAAGCTGGTCGATCGCATCACTCGCCAGCACAACGATGTCGACATCCTCACCGGAGAGAACGCGCCGAGCGACGTCGGCGCCACCGGCCGCTTGCGCGTCGATGCCGGTCGAGTCGCCTTCCTCATACAGGAGGATGGCTGCCGCAAGTGCCTCGCGCGGCGCCATCGATGAAAGGAGTTTCAGTCTTCGCGCCACGCCCGGACCCGAAATCAACCGGCCGCAGCGGCCAGCTGTCGTTCAAGCAAATCAATCGTCTTGTAACAGGGTAGTACTTGGGCCACGCTGGCATTCGGCTCGCGGCGCTCGCGGATCGCGGCGAAGAACTCGAGGTCCTGAAGCTCGATGCCGTTCATCGAGACATCCACCTTTGACACATCGATCTTCTCTTCCTTGCCGTTGACCAGATCATCGTAGCGGGCGATGTAGGTGCCGCGGTCGCAGATATAGCGGAAGAACGTTCCAAGCGGTCCGTCGTTATTGAACGAGAGGCTCAACGTGCAGATAGCCCCAGTGCTCGACTTCAATTGAATCGACATGTCCATCGCGATGCCGAGCGATTCGTTGATAGGCCCTTGCAGGGCGTTGGCCTGAACGATTTGCCCTCCCGTCTGATAGGCGAAAAGGTCGATGGTGTGCGCCGCGTGGTGCCATAACAAATGATCGGTCCAGCTGCGCTGTTGGCCAAGCGCATTCATGTTGGTTCGGCGCAAGAAGTAGGTTTGCACGTCCATCTGCTGAATGCTGATTTCGCGCGCCAGAATCTTCTTGTGCAGCAACTGATGGCTGGGGTTGAAGCGCCGCGTATGGCCACACATGGCGACCAATCCTGAGGCCCGCTGCGCGGCTACCACCGCTTCGGCATCCGCCAAGCGATCGGCCAGGGGAATCTCGACCTGCACATGCTTGCCCGCTTTGAGACAGTCGAGCGTCTGTTGCGCGTGCATTTGCGTCGGTGTACAGAGGATTACCGCATCGATATCGGGACGTTCCAGACTCTCACCGAGGTCGGTCGCGACGTGTGCAATGCCATACTGGGCCGCGACCTGCCGGGTCTTTTCCAATTCGCGGCTCACTAGGGACACGACCTTGACGTCCGGGATCAGTTTGATGGCATCCAGATGCTTCATGCCGAACGCGCCGGCTCCGGCCAAGGCGACTTTGATGGATTGACTCACGGCGGGTCCTCGAGGATGAGATGGCCAACGGCGGTGTTCGAGGCCGGCACGTGATAGAACCGATGCGCAACGCGCGGAGGCCTCGCGCTCATCGCGCCGCGCGCGATCAACCACATCACCAATTCGATGCCCTCCGAACCGGCTTCGCGCACATAATCCAGATGCGGTTTACGGGCCAGGGCTTCGGGGTCGTCGATCAGTTGATCCAGGAAACGCTGATCCCAGTCCCGGTTGATCAGACCCGCGCGCGGCCCCTGCAACTGGTGGCTCATACCGCCGGTTCCCCAGATGTGGACGTTGAGCGGTTCATCGTAGAGGCAGACCGCTTTGGCGATGGCCTTGCCCAAGTTGTAGCAGCGCTGACCGCTGGGAACAGGATACTGGACCACGTTGACCACAAACGGGATGACTGGGCACGGCCACGCTGCCGGTTGGCCGCACAGCAGACTCAACGGCACGGTGAGGCCGTGGTCGACGTCCATTTTGTTGACGATGGTAAGATCGAAGTCATCCTGGATGACCGAGTGCGCGATGTGGGCCGCGAGTTGCGGGTGGCCTTGCACTACGGGAACGGGACGCGGACCCCAGCCCTCGTCTGCGGGCTTATATTGCGCCGCGCAGCCAATTGCAAAAGTCGGAATCAAGTCGAGACTGAACGCAGTGGCATGGTCGTTGTAGACCAGAAAGATGACATCGGGAGCATGCTCCCGCTGCCACCGTTTCGAGTACTCATAGCCCTTGAACAGAGGCTGCCAGTACGGGTCCTGCTGCTTGCCAAGATCGAGCGCCGCGCCGATGGCGGGCACGTGCGAGGTGAAGACGGCGGCGGCGATGCGCGCCATCAGACCTTACCCTTATCCAGCGGAGAATCGTGGGCTGAACGGCCGCCGGCCAACATCATCTTGGCATAGTCCTCCTGACTCATGCCCGTCATGCTCGCCGCCATGTATTGAAAGCTTTTGCCGTCGGTCGCACCGATCTTCGCGAGGAAATAGATATTGCCGCCTAAATCGATGCAGCGGTTGAGGTCCCGTTCGACCACGGCCGCTTTTTGTTCTTCGCTCATGGGCCATTCGTCAAGGTAGGCCCGTTCATCCGCCTTGAATCGCACGCGATTCTCTGCCTTCATGAGCGACATGCAGAATTGGTTGAGGTGGTATCCACGGCGCGCCTGCTCGGTGTCGAAGATGGTCGTTCCAGGAATGTCCTTGTACGGCTTGTCGAGCGCCATGTCCGTTACTCGCTCCAATACAGGCGCATGGGATTTGTCACGAGCAACTTTTCACGCAAGGCTGCGCTCTGTGCGACATGAGGAATCCAATCCACCAGCAACCCATCGTCGGGCATGTGGTCCTTGAGATTCGGGTGAGGCCAATCGGTGCCCCACAGCACCCGATCGGGAAAAGTCTCGACGAGACGCCGGCCAAAGGGGACGACATCTTGATACGCGTCGCGCTCGCCGTCGAGCGCGGGCGGTCCAACCACACTGAGTCGTTCGGGGCAGCTCACCTTCGCCCACACATCCGGATGATCGTGCATCAACTTGATGAAAAGATCGAATTCAGGTCCGTCCACCGGCTTGCGCACATCTGGACGCCCCATGTGGTCAATGATGACCTTGGTGGGGAGCGCCGTAAAGAAATCCCACAACTCCGGCAGATCGCAGGACTCGAAGTAAACCACGACATGCCAGCCCAGCTTGGCGATCCGCTGGGCGATCTCCAAAAGTTCTTCCTTGGGCGTGAAGTCGACCAACCTTTTGACGAAGTTGAAGCGCGTGCCGCGCACCCCCGCCGCGTGCAGCGCGCGAAGCTCCGCGTCGCTGATCGTCCGTCTGATTGTGGCGACGCCACGGGCCCGGCCCTCGGAGTGCTCCAGGGCGTCGACCAGCGCGCGATTGTCGCTGCCGTGACAGGTTGCCTGCACGATGACGTTGCGCGCAAATCCCAAGCGGCCGCGCAGTGCGAACAACTGGTCCTTCGACGCATCGCAGGGCGTGTACTTGCGCTCAGACGCATACGGAAACTGCGCGGCCGGTCCGAATACATGACAATGGGCATCGACCGCACCCTCGGGTAGTTGCAGCGCGGGGACCGACGGCGACGCATGAAACGGCAGCCAGCCGGAAGTAACCGTAAGATCAGTCGACATACTTGAGGCCTGCCTTTTGCAGCGCATCCCGCATGCCATACAAGTCGAGGCCCAACACGCCGGCGGCAAGTTTCTCGCGCTTCCGGGATTCGTTCTGTTCACGGGCTTCCGCTGCATCAGCCACCGTGTTCGCCTGCGCGGCCGGAACGACCACGATGCCGTCGTCGTCACCGATTACGACGTCACCCGGATTGATCAGGACACCGGCGCAGATCACAGGGATGTTGACCGACCCGACTGTCGCCTTGACCGTGCCCTTGGCGCAGATGGCCTTGGCAAAAACGGGGAACCGCATCTGGGTCAAGTCCTTGATGTCGCGTACCCCGCCGTCGATCACCAGACCCGAGGCGCCGCGGGCGTGGAAGGAGGTTGCCAACAGACCCCCGAAGAACCCGTCGCTGCAATCAGCGGAACACGCTGCGACCACGATGTCTCCGGGCTGTATCTGCTCGGCCGCAACGTGCAGCATCCAGTTGTCGCCTGGATGCAGGAGCACCGTAACCGCCGTGCCGCAGGCATAGGCGCCGGTGTAGATGGGGCGCATGTAGGGCTTCATCAGCCCGATACGCCCCATCGCCTCATGAATGGTGGATGCGCCGATACACCCTAAGCGTTTGACGGCTGCCGCGTCGGCGCGCTCGATTCCCCTTTTGACAATGCCGGAAACACCGGGACTGGTCACTGTTGGCTCCTCGCGCGCAGCGCGCGATCCAGACGCGGATAGACGCGCCGAATGTTGTGTTCGTAAATATCCCGCTTGGCCGCGTCCGACAATAAGGGGGTGGCATCGATGTAACGCTTGGTGTCATCGAAGTAGTGGCCCGTTTCCGGATCTATACCGCGCACCGCACCGATCATTTCGCTGGCGAACAGAATGTTTTTGACCGGAATCACCTTTGCGAGCAGATCGATGCCGGGTTGGTGGTACACGCACGTGTCGAAGTAGATATTGCCAAGCAACGCCTCACTCGGCGGTAGCCTCTTCAGTTCCTGCGCGAGCCCGCGGAATCGGCCCCAATGGTAGGGCACCGCTCCACCGCCGTGCGGGATCACGAACTTGAGCGCCGGGAAGCGCTCAAAGATGTCGCTGGTCAGGCACTGCATGAAGACCGTGGTGTCCGCGTTTAGGTAGTGGGCACCGGTCGTGTGAAAACAGGCATTGCAGCTGGTGCTGACATGAATCATCGCTGGAATATCGTATTCCAGCATTTTTTCGTAGATGGGATACCAATAGGAGTCCGACAGCGGCGGCGAGGTCCAATGACCCCCGGAGGGATCCGGATTCAGGTTGATTGCAACAAATCCGAACTCGTTGACGCACTTGTCGATCTCGGGGAGACACGACCGCGTATCCACGCCGGGCGATTGCGGCAGCATAGCCGCACCGATGAAGCTATCGGGAAACAACCGGCTAACCCGATAACACAGTTCGTTGCAGATCGACGCCCAGGTCGCGGAGACGGCGTAGTCGCCGATGTGATGTGCCATGAAGCTTGCGCGGGGGGAAAAGATCGTCAGGTCCGAACCCCGCTGGCGCATCAGCTTCAACTGATTTGTCTCGATGCTCTCGCGCAGCTCGTCGTCGCTGATCTGAAGCTCAATGACTTTGGGCTTCGCCGATGGGTCTTTGATGCCGGCAATTTGCCGATTGCGCCAGGCTTCCAGCGCCTTTGGCGCCGTCGTGTAATGGCCGTGACAGTCGATGATCACAAGCGGCTTAGCGTATCACCTTAGTCTTGCTGTCGTAGCTTCTCGACGTCGCGGGCTTCCAGGTGTGATGCGGTCCCGCCGAAGCGCGCCGTGACATAGTTTGCCACGCTGGCAATTTCTGCATTTGAGTAGCCATTGCCGAACGCCGGCATGCTGGCGAGACCGTCTCCGTCGCGACGGATCGCTCCGTCGATGACAACTTGCGCGACGTTGGTGGCAGTCGGATCATTGACGGCACGACTTCCCGTCAAAGTGGCAAAAGGCATGCCGGGACTGACACCGCTCCATTCATGGCATCCCATGCAGGACCCCTCGTAGACGCTCTTGCCTTCGCGAGCCACGTCGGCGGCCAGACCTTCGCCATGATGATCCGATGCCGGCTTGTCTTGAATCGCATGCAAATCCGCCGTGGCGACGCCCGGCGTCGTGCGCAGATAAGTCACCATCGCAGCCACATCGTCCCCGGTAAGCTGACTGATGCTTTCATCAACCGCCTCGCCCATGGGTCCTGCCGCCGTCCCGTGGCCCGTGGCATGTCCGGTACTCAAATAGCGCGCCAAATCCTCCTTGCTCCACGCGCCGATACCGCTGGCTGGGTCGGCGGTGATGTTGAAGGCGCGCCAGCCGGCTTGAATCGCACCAGCGAACTTCTTGCGGTTGTTCAACGCAAAAGCGAGGTTTCGAGGGGTATGGCACTCGCCGCAGTGCTCCATCGCATCGACCAAGTAGGCGCCCCGATTCCATTCGGCGCTCTGTTCAACGTTGGGTTCGAAACGCTTGTCGGGATTGAACATCGCGGCCCAAATTCGCATTAGAACGCGCTGATTGAAGGGAAAAATCAAGGTATTTGCAGGCGCTGGAGCTCTGACCGGCTGCAGCGAGAACAAGTAAGCCTTGATGGAGAGCGCGTCGGCGTCCGACATCAGGGAGTAACTGGGATATGGCATCGCCGGATACAAGGCCGCGCCGTCCCTGCCGATGCCCTTGTGGACCGCATCGAGGAAATTGCGGTCCGAATACTTGCCGATGCCGGTTTCAAGGTCAGGCGTGATGTTGGTCGAGTAGAGCGTGCCGAACGGCAGTACGAAGGCACGGCCGCCGGCGAATGGCACCCCCTCTTTTGAGGTATGGCACACGACGCAATCGGCTGCCTTGGTCAGATATTCGCCGCGCTGAAGATCGCCGGAGGCTTTGAAATCCGCCGGGACACCCGTGGGATTTCGCTCCCGATAGTCGGCAATCGCCACCCGTTTGCCCCGGGCGTAGTCGGTCGGTCCCGGTCCAAGTACAAGATAGATCAGTATCACGCAGCCTACCGCGACTATCGCAGCCGCTGCCCATGCCACGATACGCATTGCGCGACCACGTCCCCGGCTACTCATGCTGATCGCTTCCCGGCCAGCAGCGACTGATCGATGGGCAAACTGCGCAGTCTCACACCGGTGGCCGCGAATATTGCATTGGCCAGCGCGGGCGGGGCTATGGTAGTTCCTACTTCGCCAATACCTCCCGGCGCCTCGCCGCTTGGAATGATGAATATCTCGATCTTAGGAATCTCGTTGATCCGCATCATGCGGTAGTCGTGAAAATTAGACTGCTTCACCCGGCCTTTCTCTATATCGATACGGCCATAGAGCGCCGCCGTGAGGCCGAAGATGATTCCTCCCTGTAACTGCGCGACTATGGTGTCAGGATTGACCACGATGCCGGTGTCAACCGCCATCACGACGCGCTGCACATGAACTTTGCCGTCTTGATCAACCCGTGCCTCCACCACTGCCGCAGCGCAGCTGCCAAAACCAGGGGACACGCAAACCCCACGCCCGGTTCCAGCCGGCAGGGCACTTCCCCAATTGGAATTCTGCACTGCCATCTCGAGCGCGGTCTTGAAGCGCGGCGACTTGTCGAGATGCGCAAGACGAAATTTCACCGGATCGATGTTGGACTTCTTGGCGAGTTCATCCATGAAGCTTTCAACGGCGAACACATTGTTGTTCGGCCCCACGCCCCGCCAGAATCCCGTCGGCACTGCGAAAGGCTCATCCTGCAGATACTCAACATGAAAATCGGCGAGCCCATAGGGATTATCCACCGCCCCATCGATCCCGTCGCCATCGACTCCTTTCTGGAAAGCAGGAGGCGCCCATCGCGCGAGAATGGAGGAGCCGGTGGTTCGATGTTTCCAGCCTTGGATGCGACCGTCCAACACGCTTGCCGACAAGCGATCCAGGTACACCGGTCGATAAAAATCCTGCTGCATGTCTTCCTCGCGCGACCAGGTAACTTTTACGGGTCCATCGACTTTCTGCGCGATCCTCACCGACTTCTCGATGCCATCGATGTCCAGTCGCCTACCGAAGCCGCCGCCAATCAGGTGGTTGTGCACGACTACCTTGTCCGCCGGCAGCCCGGTCAGCTTCATCGCAATACCCTGGGCCCGCGAAACCACCTGACTTCCAACCCATATCTCGCAGCCCGAGGCGCTTATGTGTACGGTGCAATTCATGGGTTCCATCGACGCATGCGCGAGGAACGGTAGTTCGTAGACAGCTTGATGCAATTCGCCTTTTTTCAAGGCAGCGACCACATCGCCTTCGTTCTTGGCCACCGCGCCGTCTTTCAGGCTTGAGGCACGGATCTTGCGCCAAATGTCATCTGACGACACTTGTCCGTTGTTGCCTTCATCCCAAGTGATCTTGAGCGCCGCCAATCCCTGTTTGGCCGCCCAGGTGTGATCCGCGACAACCGCTACGAGATCGCCTAGTACAACAACCTGCCGCACACCGGGCATCGAGAGAGTTTTGCTGTCATCGACGTGCTTCACCTTGCCGCCAAAGACGGGGGATGCCGCAAGCATCGCAAATTTCAAGCCGGGCGGCATCGCGTCGATCCCATAGACAACCTTGCCGTTAACCTTGTCCGGGGTGTCAAATCGCTTCAGCGGTTTACCGATCAGGACGAAATTTTTCGGATCCTTGAGCGGCGCCTCCTTGGGCGGAGTCAGCGACTGCGCGACCTGAACCAACGATCCATACGATACCTGCCGGCCGCTGCTTGAGTGCATGACCATGCCGTTTGAGGTGCTCAACGTGGAGGGATCCACCTTCAATTGCTTGGCGGCTGCCTGCACTAGAAGTTGTCGGGCAGTCGCCGCAGTGCGTCGCAGCGGCATCCAGAACGCCCTCACAGAGGTTGAGCCCCCGGTGGCCTGAAAACCCAGCAAAGGGTTGGCGTACAGTTTGTCGTTCGGCGGGGCCGCTTCGAGTGCGATCTGATCAAAGGCGGCGTCGAGTTCCTCGGCGAGAATCGCAGCCACGGCGGTATAGATGCCCTGGCCCATCTCAGTCTGCGGCATGATCAAGGTGACCTTACCGCTGTGATCGATGCGAATGAAGGCATCGGGCACAAACCTAATGTTCGCTTCGCCCGCTGCGCCCGCTGCCGGCATGCGCACGCTGAGGAGTAGACAGCCGACGGTGGCAAGCGAAGCGCCGAGGAATTCTCTGCGATTCGTGGAGCTCTGCGCGCGTTCGCGCGCGTCGATCGGGGCCATCATGAAGCGGCCGCCGCTTTGATGGCGTCGCGTATGCGAATGTAGGTTCCGCAACGGCAAACATTGCCCGACATTGCGGCATCGATATCTTGATCCGTCGGAGCAGGCGTCGCTGTCAGTAGCGCCGCAGCAGACATGATTTGACCCGATTGGCAGTAGCCGCACTGCACGACCTCCAAATCGAGCCACGCTTTTTGTATTCGCGCGCCCGCGGCAGAGGCGGCGACGCCTTCTATGGTCGTAATGCGACGGCCACCGATCGCGCCGATCGGCAGTACGCAGGAACGCACTGCCTTCCCATCGAGATGCACTGTGCAGGCGCCGCACTGCGCAATACCACAGCCGAACTTGGTTCCGGTCATGCCCAGGATGTCGCGCAGCGCCCAGAGCAATGGCACGTCGGCCGTCGTCTCAACCGTTTTAGCTTCACCGTTAACTGTTAGATTGAAGCTCGCCACTACTTCACTCCTTGCGCGGAGATGCCCGACGCGCCAACAATATCACGCTAAACCTGCGTCGCAAATTGGTCTGGACTTAGTTTTTTTCCCGTTTAAAAGGCGCCCCGCCGCGGCCCGCCGCCGTGGCATATATCTCCGCGGTGATCGCCAAAGCGATTCCCTCGGGCGTAGCCGCGCCGATATCGAGACCGATCGGCCCGCGCAATCGCCCCTGCATCCCTAGCGCGGCGCTTCCCATTGTGGTCAATAGCCGCTCCCTCCGCATCCGCGGTCCCAGTACGCCGATGTAGGCAATGTCGGTCGCGGCCAAAGCAGTC
>JAXDQN010000041.1:0-4554 GCA_034667865.1 Gammaproteobacteria bacterium | reverse complement strand
ACTGAATCAAGTAGAAACCGATCAGACCCATGTCATGCGTCAAGGGCATCCAACTGAGGGTGGTGTCTTCAGTGGTGAATCTGCCGCGGCGCATGCAGCCGTACCCATTGGCGAGCAAATTCTGATGCGTCAGCATCACGCCTTTGGGTTCGCTGGTGGATCCGGACGAAAATTGAATGAAGCAGATATCGTCGGGCTTGGGGCGCACCAGCTTGGCGTGCTTGGAGATATCCGTGATGGACTCGACCAGAAATGCGCGCGCCTTGATCTTCGCGAACAGATCCGACTCGCCGACCTCGATCGCCAGGCTCTCCAGCCGGCTCAATGTCTTGGCATCGGTGTAGAGAATGGGATCGCCCAACTTGCGCGCCACCCGCAGCAGTTTGTGGCGATGCTCATCGCTGATGCCGACCGCCAGGGGCACCGGGACGATGCCGCCGCTCACGGCGGCCCAGAAGCCATCCAGAAACTGTTCGTTGTTGTTGAGAAAGATGATCATGTGGTCGCCGGGCTTCGCGCCGGCGGCCTGCAGGTGATGCAAAATTCCCAAGGCGCGGCCGTAGACGTCGCGGTAATGGAGCCGCCGCTCGGAGTGCTCGCCATCGATAAAGGTGATGGTGCGATCAACCTCGCGGTTTCTCTCCAGCACATCGATCAGCGTGCTGAAGCCCATGCGCATCTTTAAGTCAGTCATCGAGTTTCTACCGTCATCATGAGATTGGAACGCGGGCGCAGGTTGATCTGTGCCTCGAACTCAATCGGTTCATCGGTCGCGCGTTTCAGCCGAAAGCGGCGCGTCATAGTGTGCATATGCACCAGCATTTCAAACATGGCGATATTCTCGCCGATACAGTGGCGCGGGCCTACTGCAAAAGGGATATAGGCAAATTTGTGGCGCTCCGCGGCATCCGGGCCCGCGAAGCGCGCCGGCCGGAATTCTTCCGGTTCGCTCCAGAATTCCGGGTGTCGATGCAGCAGATAGGGGCTGATGAACACATCGGTGCGCGGCGCGATCGCAAAGCCGCCCAATTCATCGGCCTCCACGGCGCGGCGGGTCAGCAGCCAGCCGGGCGGGTACATGCGCAGCGATTCCTGCAGCACCTGATGCGTGAACGACAAGGACTCGGCGGCGTCCAGCCCCAAGATCCCATCCGCGGACTGTCGGTCGGACTCGGCCTGCAGGGCTTCAGCGACTTGCGGGTGTTGGCTGACCAAGTACCAGGTCCAGGTCAGCGCCGCGGCCGTGGTCTCATGGCCGGCGACAATCAAAGTCAACACCTCATCGATGAGTTCGCGATCGCCCATGGGTTCGCCGGTTTCGCGGTCCGTGGTGAGCATGAACATGCTCAAGAAATCGAAATGTTCCTCCGCCGATTCGCGCCGGGTCTTGATCAACTCCAGCACCAGTTTCGCCAGCGAACGAAATTGAAACGCGAACTTCAGGTCGCGGTTGGATTGCTTGGCCACCACTTCGAAGGGATTTTGTCCCAACTGACGCTCCAACTTCTCCAAGTCGGTGCCGAAGATGGAGCGCAACACGATCTCCAGCGTCAGTTCGCTGGTATCGCTGGATATGTTCACCGGCTCGCCGCGCGCGGCCGCCGCTGACCAGCGCGCCTCGTATTTTTCGTTCACCTCATGGATCAGCCGGCTGAATTGATCGATCACGCGACGGTGAAAGGAGGGCTGCATCATGCGCCGCTGACGCCGCCAAAACGCCCCTTCGCTGGTCATGATGCCGTTGCCGAGCAGGATTTTGACCCGATCCATGCCCTCGCCCTTGGTGTAATTGCGGTGGTTGGTCAGCAGCACGCGCTTGACGTCCTCAGGATGATTGATGACGTAGTTGTAGACCCCACGGGCGGGGGCGAATACACGGTATAAATCGCCGAAGCGCGCGCAATAGTCGCGCAATCGATCCAGCGATTCTTCACTGCCGCCAAGATCGAACCCCTCCGAGGGTCCTGGCGGTACGGCGGTCGTTTGCATCCCGCTATTGTAACTTAGCCGTTGCGCGCCACGGGGCGCATCCCGAGAATACGAGCCTTGCCGCAAAACTCCATCTACGATCAACAGAGCACCTCGGGACGTCGACTGACGCCGGGCCGATTGCGGCTGTACAAAATTGCCCGGCCGATCGCGCTGGCGTTGATGCGCGCGGTGTGGAACTGGGGCCGCGTAGTGCGAGTGATCGGCGAGGAACACCTCAGCGCCGCCATGGCGCGCGCGCCGTCCTTCATTCCCGTGTATTGGCATCAACACCAGCTGTTATGCGGCAAATACATGCTGCAGATCCGCGCCTTCGGCGTGAAGCCCGGCATTCTGGTGAGCCCGTCCGTCGATGGCGAATTCGGCGCCATGCTGGTGCGCAGCTTGGGCGGCGAAGTGATCCGCGGCTCCTCGACCCACACCGGCGCACGCGCACTGCGCGATTTCTATCAGGCGCTGGTTCATGATTCGATTTCGCCGGTGATCACGCCGGATGGCCCGAAAGGCCCGGCGTTCAAGTTCAAGGCCGGCGCCTTGTTGCTGGCGCAGATCTCGCAGCGGCCCATCATTCCTTTCTCCTACTACGCCAGCCGGGCGTCGAAGATCAGCTGGGACCGATTCGTGATCCCGTGGCCGGCATGCCGCATCGTGATTGCCGTGGGCGAGCCCGTGTATATAGCCAAGGGTTTGGATGCCGCTGCGCTCGAAGCGCTGCAAGTTGATATGGAACATCGGCTTACGCAGCTATTTGAAACCGCGAAATCAGCTCTCGCGTAGGAGGGAACACTCAAGCCCTATTAATACAATCGCTTAGCTTGTAATCCTTATAACTTATGCGAGAATCCGACTGTATGTAAGAAATTGTCGAAGTGCCGAAGTGTGGGGCGCATTCGATATTCGTCAGGGACTGAGTGGCAAACTGTTGATCTACAACTGTAACTATCTTGACCGGGACCAGTGACGGCGCATGGCTATAGCTCCAAACGATCCCCGCCATCCTGACCTGACCGCCTCGGACATATTGTCCCCTCAAGTCTGGCCCAAGCGCGAAGTGAAGCTCGCCAGCGGACTTGACGTAATCTGTACCAAGATCGCGGTCGACTTTCAGATGATGCGGGCGCATAACGCGCTCGACACCATCATCGCCAACCTCGAATTGCTGCGCGATGCCGCTCGCGTCGACGCGGCCTTCCACATCACTCTGGACACCGAAGTCAGCGCTTTCAGCGAGATTCAGGTGGCGCGCGGCATGCTGGCCACGGGCACTCCCGAGCAGCTGCGAGGCCAGCCCATGGACGCGATGCCCTGGTTGCAATCGCGCCTGGCGCACCTGCGGGTTTCGGAGATCCGCGACACCTCAGCGCCCCGCGACGATCAGGTCGACGATGCCACGCAGTGGAATCATCTCGGCATCGGTTCGGTGCTGCTGATCACCTATTTCATCGAGGGCAAGCCGGCCGGAGCCTTAGGCATAGCCAACGCGCGGCCGCGCGAGAATTGGGAAGTGCAGCTGCACCTGCTCATGAAACTGGTGGGCAGCAGTCTGGCCAGCGGGTTGGAGCACATAGAAATTCAGCGCCATCTGGAAGATCTGGAAGAGCGCAATGAGCTGGCGCTGTTCAGCGCCAACGACGGCTTGTGGGATTTCGACACCCTCAACAATCGGGTGTACTTGTCGCCGCGCTGGAAATCCATGCTGGGCTACGATGAAACCGACGTGGGACAGGCGCCGGACTGGCGCACGCTGGTCCACTCCGACGACATGTCGCGGGTGCAGACGGCGATTCGCGATCACGTGGCCGGCAAAACGCCGATATTCGAAAGTCTGCACCGCATGCGTCACGCCACCGGGGAGTGGCGCTGGG
Source organism: Gammaproteobacteria bacterium (assembly GCA_034667865.1). Lineage (GTDB taxonomy): Bacteria > Pseudomonadota > Gammaproteobacteria > Steroidobacterales > Steroidobacteraceae > Bog-1198. The sequence goes on along the minus strand of JAXDQN010000041.1, from coordinate 700 downwards.
TCATCAGCCGCGCGAAAGCCAAGGTCGACGACAAGGGACGCCTATTGCGGCTGGTCGGCGTGGAGCTCGACATCACCGAGCGCAAGCTGTACGAGGATGCGCTGTTTCGCGAAAAGGAAAGCGCGCAAATCACGCTGCAGAGTATTGGTGATGGCGTCATCACCACCGACTCGAAGGGCGTGATCGACTATTTGAACCCGGTGGCCGAGGCGCTGACCGGATGGCGGCTCGAGGACAGCCAGGGCCGTGCCATCGAGGAAATCTTCCGCGCCTTCCACGAAGAGACCTGCGAACCGCTGGAGAATCCGCTGGCGGTGGCGATTCGCCGCACGCGTTCGATCAAGTCCGTGCGCCCCATGCTGCTGATTCGCCGCGACGGCAACGAAATCTATGTCGAGAGCACTGCCTCCCCCATCCGCGACGGCAGCGGCGCGGTGTCGGGTGGCGTGCTGGTGTTCCATGACGTCAGCGAGGCGCGCGAGCTGAATCGCCGCTTGAGCTATCACGCCAGCCACGACGTGCTGACCGGGTTGGTGAATCGGCGCGAGTTCGAGAATCGCATGGAACGCGCGCTGAAGAGCGCCAAGGCCCGTGAGACCTCCTACGCGCTGTGCTGCCTGGATCTGGACCAATTCAAGATCGTCAATGACACCTGCGGCCACAGCGCCGGCGATGCCCTGCTCGGGCAGGTGGGCGCGCT
>JAXDQN010000040.1:0-10148 GCA_034667865.1 Gammaproteobacteria bacterium | reverse complement strand
CCGCATTTTCATGCCGTGACGCGCCCTTAATGTAATCAGAGCTTGCGGCTCGACTTGATGTCCGGGAGCCAGCGTCAATCGACAACGATTGGCAATCGTGGCAAGCAGAACGGTGGCCTCGGTCAAGGCAAACGCGGCGCCGATGCAAATCCGCTTACCACCGCCAAACGGCAAATACGAGAAGCGCACACGCTGGGCCGACTGCTCCGGACCGAATCTCTCGGGGACGAATTGTCCGGGGATTTGCCATAACTTCTTATGCCGATGCAGCAACCACGGCACGATCATGACCGTCGCCCCCTTTGGAATGGCGCGCCCGCACAAGCTGTCATCAGCCAGCGCAACGCGCGCCAGTGTGTGAGCGGGCGGATACATGCGCATCGATTCCTCGATGATCATGCGCGTGTACGTCAGCTTGGGGACATCATCATGCGTCGGAGTGCGGCCGCCAAGCACGGCGTCCAATTCCGCGTGCAACTTCGCTTCAACAACCGGATGCTGCGATAGCAGGTACCAAGTCCAAATCATGGTCATCGCGGTGGTTTCGTGTCCGGCCATGAAGATGGTGATGACATGGTCGCGCACCTCCTGAGCCGTCATGCCGATGCCGGTCTGTTCATCCCGGGCCGCAATCAAACGCGACAGCAAATCCTTGGGGGCATTGTCTATATTCCGGGTTCGCTCCCTGATCAACCGATCAATCACTGAGTCGAACTCACCCAAGGTGCGTTTCGCCACGTTGAGTCGGCCAAGTCCCGCGAGCCACGCCGGCATGCCGATGAAATCCATGATGTTCGGGCGCATCTGCGCCTGAAATTGCCCAGAGCTGCGCTCCAGGATGCCGACCATGTCATCAGAATCGGAGGAGAACATGGTGCGCGAGATGATTTGCAGCGTCGCCTCGGTCATCGCAACGGCCACATCCACGATCTGATTGGCGCCCAGCTTGCTCCACTGCGAATTCAATTTCTCGGCTTCGGCCGTCATGACCGGCGTATAGGAGGCGACGCTGCGTTGATCAAAGGCCGGCGTCATGGTGCGCCGGTGCGCCTTCCAGGTTTCGCCCTCAGAAGTCAGCAGACCCTTGCCGAGACCGGGTTCAAGAATGCGCCGCGTAATCTCGGTCTTTTCGTAATTCGCCACATTGTCGAGCAGCACACGCTTGACCGCGGCTGGATCGTTGACGATGAAACGGTACCGTCCAAACATCTTTCTTTCGATGATGTCGAGCTCGTACGCCTCCTGTGCGTACGTGGCGATCTGATTGTCGCGCAGGATGCGCATGAACTCGAAAAAAGGCATCGGTCCCTGGCGCGGGACGGGTGCCGCCAAGATGGGCACGGTGTCCGCCGAGCCGATCGCGGATTCGTTGGCGTTCATATTCGTGGCGCTCCAGCAAGGGGGGTGTCGTGCGGCAATCGCACTGCATTATACCCGTGCCGCCGCCGCGTGACCCATTCCCCCGGTCCGGGTTGCTGCAATGCGCTCCACACCGCGTGGATCAAGAACGCCAATCTGCGGCCGACAGTCATCGAGAGAGGAACTGTCGGCATGCAACACCTGTGACAAAACCAACCGGCATGGCCGTGTCGGTCCTGTGGGCGGTTGCGTGCTCGCTCCTAGGGCCGGCAAACGCCTTCGAAGTGCCGCACAGCAGCCGCGAGGATCAGCTCAAAGCCGGCTATATCTTCAATTTTGCCAAGTTCGTCGACTGGCCGAATCTCGAAGCCACCGACCCATTGACCATCTGCTTTCTCGGCGGAGCCGGCATCCGCGAAGCGTTCACCGCCAGCTCAGCAGGAAAGCAAGTCGGCAGCCACCCGGTGGTGGCTCGCGCGGTCGCCGGAAAATCAGCCCCCGGATGCCATTTGCTGTTTATCGCCGCCGACTCAGCGGCGCCAGACGGTATGAACGACACCAGCAATTCGGCCGTTCTGGCGGTCGGCGAAGAACACGACTTCATCCGCAAGGGGGGCATCATCGAGCTGTTCACCGAAAATAATCGTTTGCGCTTCAACATCAATCTCGACAATGCGCGTCGCGTCGGACTTAAGATCAGTTCCAGCCTCCTGCAATTGGCGACGCGGGTCGAGGAGGCCGGCCGATGAAAAGTCCATGGCGGCCGCTGCGGATTCGCACGGCATTGATGCTGTTGATGGGCTTTGCGACCGGCATGGCGTTACTGATTGCCGCGCTTGCCATCGCAGTATCGGACTACCGATCGGGTGACGCCGCACTGGTCCGCCGACTGCAAACGCAGGCCGACATCGCCGCATTCCACATTTCGGCCGCGGTCGCCTTCGACGATGCGGACAGTGCGACCCGCATTCTCCAGGGATTGAATGCTGATCGGGCCATTCTGGCTGCCGAAGTATTGCGCCAGGATGGTTCTGTGCTGGCGCGCGCGGGCTTTAAGGACCCCGTAAGGTTCGGCTCCGCCGTCGTGACGGTGCGCGCCGATGTACTTCTCACGCAACCGATCGGCACGGTCAAACTGCTTGCATCCACGGCCGAAGTCGATGTGTTGATCGGAGAGAAATTACGCCTCGTCGGCGCCGTGCTGATTGCGGCGCTGGTTCTGGCGGTGCTGGCGTCGGCCGGGCTGCAGGGCATCGTGTCGCGGCCCATTGCCGAGCTGGCCAGTGCCGCCGCGACCGTGACCCGTTCGCGCGATTTCAGCATCCGCGTACAGGCCCAAGGTACTCGGGAGGTGCATGAACTGATGAATGCCTTTAACTCCATGTTGGGAGAGCTCGAAACCGGCACCGAGCAGTTGAAAAATTATCAGGCGGGACTCGAAAATGAAGTGGCCGTGCGCACGGCCGAATTGGCAACTGCGCTGCAAAAGGCTCAGCAGGCAGCCAAGACCAAGGCGGAATTTCTGGCGAACATGAGTCACGAAATCCGCACGCCGATGAACGGCGTAATTGGAATGTTGGATTTGCTGCACGGGCAAATCCTGGGCGCCGAAGCTCAGAGCATGTTGGACACTGCCCGAAATTCCGCGGATTCTCTTCTGACTCTCATCAACGATATTCTTGATTTCTCGAAGATCGATGCCGGCAAGTTGACGCTGGAAACCGTCGATGTCGATCTGCGTCAACTGGCGGAAGATGTTGCCACGCTATTTACCAGTCAGGCCGCCGCCAAGAATGTAGAAGTGACCTGTGCCGTTGACAATGCAGTCCCCGCGCTGGTCGGCGCCGATCCGACGCGGCTGCGGCAAATCATCGCCAACCTGATGGGCAACGCGGTCAAGTTCACGGAACGCGGCGAAGTCATCCTCGGAATCCGCGCGCGGCCGACGGGCGCAAATGGCGAGTTGGTCATGCAAATCGTGATTCAAGACACCGGCATCGGCATGTCGGAAGAAGTTCAGCGCAACTTGTTTGCGGCGTTCACCCAAGCCGACAGCTCCACCACGCGCAAGTACGGCGGCACCGGGCTCGGTCTGGCCATCAGTAAGAAACTCATCGACGCGATGGGCGGCAGCGTCAAAGTGATGTCGCAACCGGATCATGGAACTATCTTCAGTGTGTTCGTTCCCGTGGAACGGCGCGCGGCAACCTCCGCCCAGCAGCCGGCGAGCATCGGCAAGCTCAAGATCCTGATAGTCGACGACAACGCCACCAATCGGTGCATTCTGGAACATTACTTGGATGCCGCGGCCGCCCGACATCACAGTGCCGCTTCAGCGCAACTCGGGCTTCAGGCAGCCCGCGAGGCGGCGGATCAGGGCGCTCCATTCGATGTTGTGCTCCTCGATTATCAAATGCCGGAGATGGACGGCATGGGATTTTTGCGCGAGCTACGCCAAGATGCCCGTATCGCAGCGCTCAAGTGCGTGGTCTTGAGCTCGTTGGGCGAGCGCGCGCCGGGGTCCGACCAACTGCAAATTTCGGCGTGGCTGACCAAGCCGGTGCGCAAGTTGCAGCTTCACCAAGTGCTGGCGTCGGTGTCGGGCCACGGGGAGACGCCGCGCGTAGCAGTCCGCGCCGAGGCCACTCTTGCTCAATACGCCAACGCGCGGGTATTGCTGGTCGAGGACAACAAAGTAAATCAGGTGGTGGCGTTGCGCATGCTGCGAGCCTTCGGCATTGCGGCTCAAGTAGCCGGCGACGGCGCGACAGCGGTCGCTGCCATGCAGGCCGGGACTTTCGATCTGGCGTTCATGGACTGCCAGATGCCTGTCATGGACGGATATGAGGCGACCCGCGTGCTGCGCGACCAGGGGTATCGTTTACCCATCGTCGCAATGACGGCAAACGCGCTGTTCGGTGATCGCGAGAAATGCCTCGCAGCCGGCATGAGCGACTATCTGTCAAAGCCCATCAAGCGCGACACACTGGCCGCTGCCCTGGCTAGATGGCTTAAGCCCGCCATTGCCAGCGCAGAAATCGAGTTCGAATCGGTGCGCCGAGAATTGCTGCGCGCCGAAACGACCCAGGGCCCCATCAGAAAATCGACTGCCGGTTAGCTCTCTGCGACGATGGGATTGCTCAGCTCGCCGAGATCCTTCGAGGTGATCGTGCAGACATCCCCGGGTTTCATCCAGAGGGGTGGCTTGCGCGCAAGGCCGACCCCGCCGGGAGTACCCGTGATGATGATGTCGCCCGGCACGAATGTGAACGCTTCGCTGAGCAAAGACACCAACGTGGCGACGTCGAAGATCAGATCGTCGATGACCGCTTTCTGCAGCACCGTTCCGTTCAAATGTGTTTCGAAGCGAAGTCCCTTGCATCCCGGCGGCAGTTCATCGGCCGTAATGAACTCGGCACCGAATGCACCGGTGGCGTCGAAATTTTTGCCCATGGTCCATTGGCCGGATTTGAACTGAAAATCGCGCACTGACGCGTCGTTGAACAAAGAATAGCCGGCGACATGCTCGAGCGCGGCGGATTTTGGAATATGCCGGCCCGCCTTGCCGATCACCGCAACCAGCTCTCCCTCATAGTCCAATTGATCCGACAGCTTTGGTTTTACGATGGGCGCTTGGTGGCCCACCAAGGTCGAATTGAAGCGCACGAAAACCGCCGGGTATTCAGGGGGCTTGAAGCCGGTCTCGACGGAATGATCCACATAGTTCAACCCAATACACACGATTTTCTGCGGATTGCGCAGCGGCGGCAGGAATTGAATCGCAGACAACTCGATCTTCGTGCCGCGCGCGAGGACGGCCGCCGCATTCTTGAGCGCTGCGGGACCCGCCTTGAGAACATCCTCTAAGTCTCCGGGATAGCCGGAGTCGGACCTGGTCAGTCCGTGAAAATCACCGTTGGCGGCGCGTACCGCCAAGCCCGTCTGAGTTGCGAGCTTGAAGCTGATGAATCGCATGACAACCCCTCGATTAAATTACCTGCACATGCCTCGTATCAAGCCGCCGTAATCGTCGAGGCTGCGGGTTGCCAGATCCGCAACCTTGCCGGCATCATCCCAGTGCCGTACCCGAATCGCATCGCGATGAAATGGCTGGGCCGCGAAGTGTGCGGCTTCGGCAGCCGACATGGGACCGCCCTGCAGCTTCAGCGTGACCCCCGAAGCCATGCTCAGCTTGGAGAAATAGCCGGCGTCAGTGGCGCACAGGAAGCGCTTTGCCGGAACGTGCAGGCGTACCGGTTCCGAGACCTCGGGACCAAAACGCTGCGCCAGCCACCGACCACCCACTTCTTCGTGATGCGCATCTGTGCTCCATTCCGCAAGGTCATTCGGCGCCGCATCGATCAGATGACCAATGTCGTGCAGCAGCGCGGCGAGCACCAGCGCCGGAGAAGCCCCGGCCTGTTCGGCAAACAAAGCGGCCTGCAGGCAATGTTGTGTGGTCGACACGCTTTCACCGAAGTAGCAATCCGCACCGCGCTCGGCGAACAACGCGAAAATTTCAGCGTACACAGGCACGGGTGCTATTCTCCCATACTCGCCGGGCACGCGGAACTTGCGCTGCTGCCGTGGTTTCAGATACTTTGTGTTACAAAGTAGGAAACAAGAAACCAATCATATGCATGTAGCGCGCGTCATCTTCACCATTGCCATCGCCCTTGGATCATCCCTGGCCCATGCCGACGGCGGCTTTCTGGGAATAGACCATGAAATCAAGCTTGATCAAAGCGGAATCTGGGCGCGCAAGTACCAAACCGGGCTGGAGTACGGGGTGCTGGGGGTGGAAGTGGCCGGCAGTCTGTGGCTTGGCAACGATCAGCAACTGGGCCACACCTTCTGGCAGGCGCTGGATTCTTCGGTAATCTCGTCGTTCGGCGCCGAATTTCTCAAGCTCACGTTGAGCCGCGCGCGCCCAAACCAGGGCGACAATCCCAATCAGTGGCTGAAGGGCCGATGCTGCGACAGCTTTCCAAGCGGCGAAGTGACGCTGCAAGCGAGCTTCGTTACCCCCTTCATCGCAAACTACGCACGCAGCAATCCGTGGGTCTGGTCGCTGGAGATTCTCCCCGCGTATGATGCCCTGGCGCGGCTGAAGAGCCAGGAGCATTGGCAGACCGATGTGATTGCAGGATGGGCCCTCGGGACAGCGATCGGCTACTGGTCGACCACGTTGAGCACGCCAATTACCGTGCAGGTTCTGCCGCGCGGTCTGTCGGTCGGGTATTACAAGAAGTTTTAGGATGGTGGCGAGACGATGAGCGAGAGTCCCAACCGCTACAGTTCTTGGGCGATAACCCTGCACTGGCTGTTGTTCGCATTGGTAACCTTCGTCGGCGTACTCGGTTTGCTGCACGATACCTGGCCCAAGCACAGCCAGGCATTCTGGATAAACGTTCACGCGCTCGCGGGACTGGTGTTGTGGATCGTATTGATGTGGCGATTCGGGTTGCGCCTGCGGCAGCCGCCCCCGCCGCCGCCCGCGGACTTCACTGTCGCAGCCAAACGACTCGCGCTGTTGGTGCACCTATTGCTCTATGCATTGTTACTGCTCACGCCCATCATCGGCATCGTGACTTTCATCTGGCATGGCAGAGCGCTGGACCTGGGCTTCTATCAGGTGAATTTTGGCATCGCCAAGAACCGCGCCATCTTCGAGCCTACGGAGGACATACACGGCTATCTTGCCTACGCGATTTTTGCCCTCGTCGGCTTGCATATCCTCGCGGCCTTGTGGCATCACTTCATCAAGCGAGACGGGGTGTTGCCGCGCATGTGGTGGAAGGCATGAGTTTGGACTGGCGCGTCTATGCCGCCCTGTCCGCGCTGTTTGCGGCCATGACCGCCATTTTCGGCAAACTGGGCGTGACAGACATCAACTCCGATCTTGCCACGTTCCTGCGCACCGTCGTGATACTGACCCTGTGTGCCTGCATCGTGACCACGCGCGGCGCCTGGCACAACCCCGCAGATTTGCCGCCGAAAAGCCTCGCGTTTCTAGTTCTGTCCGGGCTGGCCACCGGCCTGTCCTGGCTTTGCTACTATCGCGCGTTGCAAACCGGGCCCGCTTCACGGGTCGCGCCCATCGATAAGCTCAGCGTGGTATTCGTTGTGATCATCGCAGCCGCTTTCTTGGGAGAACGGCTGACCTGGAAGACTGGTCTTGGCGCGATACTCGTATCGGCGGGCGCGGCGCTCATGGCTTTTTAGGCGGCGGCCGGCTTGAATGCAAACGCGACGATCACGGCGGCCATGAGCAGCGCGAACGATACGGCGTAATTCCACGCCATCTTTTCCTTCAAAAACAGCACAGCGAAGCCGACGAACACGATCAAGGTGATCGCTTCTTGGATGATCTTGAGCTGAAACCCGCTAAAGGCGCCGAAGCCGTAGCGATTTGCCGGGACCGCCAGACAGTATTCCAACAACAATGGCCACGAGTGCCCATATTTCAAATGTCCATACCAAGCAAAGGTCATGAACACGTTGGATACAAACAACAAGGCTATTGTTCGCACTCGTCTAAATCAGGGAACTTCAGGCATTCGCCGGATCGTGTCCGGTGGGTCTCATCTCCTCATCGCTGGCGGCAGCGCCGTCCGTGATGACCTGCTCGAGCACGCTCAAATACTCCAGGTAGCGTCGCCGACCGAGTGCGGTCATGCGGCAGCGCGTCTGCGGACGATTGCCCTCGACGGTTTTCACGACACTCACCAAGCGCGCTTCTTCCAGCACCAGCAAATGTCGGTTCAAATTCCCGTCGGTAAGGCCGCACAGTGTTTTCAATTCGCCGAACGCCAAGCCCTTTGAATGCGTCATCAATGAGGTCAGCATGCTGAGGCGTGCGCGCTCGTGGATGACGCGATTCAACCCATCATAGGCAAAACGCGGGACCTTGTTCTTACCGGGTTTGTTACTGCGCATCTTCACTCGCCTTCTCGAATCCAAATTGCAAGACCGCCGCAACCAGCAGCTGACCGACGCCGAAAGGGATCCCCATGGTCCAGGGCGAAAAGGTCTTGGTCGCACTTTGCACCACGATGCAAGTCAGCCCGGCAGCCAAGTACCACACTCCGACGGCCATGATTTGGCGCGGCAAACACCGGGATGAGGCAAAAACTGCCAAACTGAACAGCAGCTGCCAGAGGCCCGGCAGCATCCACAACTGCTGAGGGGCGGCTTCGACCAGCACACCGGTGAGCAGCACTCCCACGCCCAAGGCCGGCAAGAACTGCTCGGCAGCCAACAAGATCATTTCATTGGCAAGTCCAAAATGGGCGCGACGCGCACGGCTGATGGTCTCCAATGCCGTCAAACCGATGGCAATAGCAGCAGTACCGGTCCATACGATCAAGAAAGGCAGAAAGTCCCGCCCGTCGGGCCGAATGTGGCTTTGCACGGCGGCCACCGCCAGCGCAAGGAGTCCGCTGGCGGCAATGGAAACGGGTCCGTAACCGCGGAACTGTGTGTCGCGCGCAACTTGAGTGCGAATTGCGCTCAGTTGTTCCAAGGCTTGATGCAAATCGCTCACGGGTTCACCTGCGCCGCGTCCTCACCAAGATCATCATACAGGTGCGTTACCGGATACCCAAGCCTCACGCATGCCTGCGCCGCCGGGCTTTGCGGCAACACGATCCGATCAGCAAGGGAACCAGTCAGCCTCGCGATCCGCCGCTGCCAGGCCGGCAGGCCGAACCTTGCGGACAATCCCAGCCGCTCTCGAATCGGCCCCGGCACCAGTTCAACTGCGGCCCGCACCAGCAGACGCTGCAGCCCTCGCAATGGATGCGGCAGTGCCGGCGCCTCGTTCATAATTCGTAAAAACTGAAATATGGAGTCCGAGGGCTGCAAATCTGGGCGCATCTCGTTGAAAATGCTGTCGAGATCGGCGCGCGAATGCGCCGCGGTTACTGCGCCGTACAGTACCGACGCCGGCGCCCCTTCCCGATAAAATTGGTCGAACTGATCAGAGGTGAGCGGCCTCACCAAGCGGTGATAGGCCTCGCCGAACCCAAAGGCCGCGGTGGCCTGAACCCAATTCAAGAGACGTGGATCACTGGCCGAGTAGGCAGCGCCGTTCGCGTTCTCGCCGCGTATTTTGCCGTGCATTCGCACCACACCGGCAATCGTGGCTTGCGCAGTGCTGCGCGGCCCGTAAACCGTCATCATGGCGGCCATGCCGGTTCGTCGCAGGCGGCCCAAGGGATCGTTGCGAAAAGAGGAATGCTCCCAAATGGCGGCGCGAATCGAGGGTTCGGCCAGCTCCAAAATGACCGCAGCAATCCCGCCGGTCCACAGCGCCACCGGATTCTTGAATATTCTCCACGACATGGAATCCGCCGAGACCAGTGCCGGCTCGCCGCGCGGCCGGGAAAAGTCGAACCGCCGGGATGATCCGGAATTCAAGAAATCGAGCGCGGCGGCGTCCAGCGACCGGGCCACAATGCGCGGCAGCCGGATGATTGAGTCCATGCATCGAAGTATAAGCCAGCCGCGGTACTTTGCTGCCCAAAGTATCGGAGTGCGGCATCGCAGCGGCGGTTTTACCCAGGCAGCGCCACGCTCACGCACAACCCCGGCGCAGCATCGGATAATTCCAGTTTCGCGTCGTGCATCTTTGCGATCGCCTCCACCAGACTTAAGCCCAGACCGTTGCCGGGCGTGGTGCGGCTCGCTTCCAGGCGGAAAAACCGCTGCAAAACCTTGCCGCGCATGGACTGTGGAATGCCCGGGCCATCGTCGATGACCTTGACCACCACCCGATCCTCGATTCG
>JAXDQN010000039.1:0-3614 GCA_034667865.1 Gammaproteobacteria bacterium | reverse complement strand
ACCGCTTGTCTTGGTCGTTGGGATGCATGGTCAGGTTGTGATCATATGTGGTGGGAATCTGACCGACATCACGTGGCCATGTGAAGGGGAGTTTGCCGCCGGGTACCGCAGATCCGTCCAGCAGGTCAGCTACAGCGATCCCGCCTTGGGTGCCGGGGTACCAGACCTCAAGGATGGCTGGGACGTGCTGCGATGCCCAACGCAGGTCGAGTGGCCGGCCATTGAGCAGGATTAAAACAACAGGCTTTCCTGTCGCAACGACGGCCTTCAAAAGGTTTTCCTGATCTCCCGGCAATTTCAATGAAGTCCGAGAGGCGTATTCGCCGCTCATGTCCTGCTCTTCACCTAAGACCAGGATTGCGAGATCGGATGAAGATGCCAGCTGTACGGCTTTCGCGCTCTCCTGTGCGGCGCGTTCAGCATTCCACTGCTCGCCCGTCTTCTTTGGAAACAGCATCGCGAATGGGGATGGAACGAAACGCGGCGGGATTTGCACACCAGGCGCGAAGCTGATCTCGGATACCGTTCCGAATTTGCTTCGTAGCCCGTCCAGTACGGTGAGCGTCTCTTGCAGGTCGTCCTGAAACGACCACGGCCCCAGAGTGTCTACTTTCGAGTCCGCCAAGGGACCGATTACTGCAATTTTCTTTCCTTTGGGATGGAGGGGCAGCACATGCTCTTCGTTGCGCAAGAGCACCGCTGAGCGTTGCGCAGCACTCCGCGCCTCTTCCCGCGAGTCCCGGCTGTTAAGAATGGAGACAGCATGGGCCTCGTCGACATAAGGGTGTTCAAAAAGCCCCATGCGGATCTTTGCTTCTAGAATGTAGCGGTCGGCGTCTTCGATCTGCTGAAGATCCACCATTCCCTCCTCATAGGAGCTCTTGAGCTTTGTGGAGATAGCCGACGGGCCGTTGCTCATTTCCATGTCGAGACCGGCTTTCAGTGCCCGAACGGCGGCGTCCTGATTGTTCGCCGCGAAGCCATGGCTCGTCAGATCTTTTACCGCATTTGCGTCACTCACGACCAAGCCCTTGAACCCCCATTCGGAACGGAGAACGTCGTGGAGGAGCCAACGGTTGGCGGTTGCCGGAACGTCGTTTAGATCCATATAGGCGGTCATGACAGAGCCGACGCCGGCTTTCACTGCAGCATGGAAAGGAGGCAAGTAGACATTTCGAAGTTGAGCCTCCGACAGGTTGGACTCGTCGTAATCCCGTCCCCCGATAGCTGCTCCGTAACCGGCAAAGTGCTTGACGCAGGCCAACAGGTGATCCGGCTGCCCGATATACTCACCCTGAAAGCCTTTGACTTGAGCAGCGGCCATCTGCGATCCGAGATACGGATCTTCTCCCGACCCCTCGACAATACGTCCCCACCGGGGATCCCGCGCGATATCCACCATTGGTGCAAAGGCCCAACTGATGCCCACGGCACTGGCCTCACGGGCGGCGATCGCTTGGCTGGTCTTTGAAAGTTCTGGCTCCCAGGAGGCCGCCATGCCAATTGGAACTGGAAAGATCGTCCGAAAACCATGAATCACGTCGAAACCAAATATCAGGGGGATGTGCAATCTCGATTGCTCAACCGCTATGTGCTGCAGGCGATTTCTTTCATGCGGATCCGTTACGAAGAGGAGAGAGCCGAGTTCACCCTTCGCAAGGTTCGATTCAATGGAGGCTGATGGGCCGAACACGAACTGCAGGCTCAGCTGACCGATTTTTTCCTGAAGTGTCATCTGTTTCAAGATGCCTTCAACACGAGCCGATATCTCTGCGTCCTTCAATCCGTGCTCTGCATCGCTTTGTGCGCCCCACGCAAGAACATTTGCGCTGAATAGCAAACTCGCGCATACCATCATTTTTCTCGTAATCGACAAAACACGTCTCCGTTTCTCTTGAAATATGCTGATCGAAGGACGAATCTTCCCGGCGGGTTGTCTCTCAATTTTCTAATTATGAGCGAGCAAAGCGTGACTCGACTTCACGCCACCGCCGCGATCTCCTTCAACGGGGTGGCGTTGTCGGCGAGTAGTTCGGGCGAGATGTGCGCGCCGTTGCTGACGAGTGCGCGTCCTTGAACGTAATCCTTGGTCGCGTTGACACAGTCGAGCGCGATCACTTGACCGTCTCTGAGATAGATCACCGAGAAACTGCGCGTCCCGGGATCGCCACGCAGCACACACTGGTCATAGCCAATCGAAAGACCGACAGTCTGGAGGCGCAGGTCATACTGGTTCGACCAGAACCACGGCAGGGCGTGATATTCGATCGGGTCTCCAATCAGCACCTTGGCGACGACGGCCGCCTGATCGTTGGCGTTCTGCACCGACTCCAGCCGGATCGGCGCATTGTTGGCAAAGGCGTTCGAATGCAGCGCGCAGTCGCCGATGGCGAAGATGTCCGGCAAGCTGGTTCGGCAGTGGGCGTCGACCGTGACGCCGTTACCGCCTTGCGCGCCGGCGGCGATCAATGGGGCAACCGCCGGGATAATACCAATACCGACAATCACCATATCGCATGGCAGCACCTCGCCACCCGCGAGGCGCACGCCTGAGACGCGGCCATCCTTCCCTTCGATACAGTCCACCTTGGCGTTGAGGCGCACGTCGACGCCGTGCGCGCGGTGCTCAGCTTCGTAGAAGCGCGACAAAGGCTCACCTGCGACACGGGCCAGCACGCGGTCGACTGCCTCGAGCACTGTCACCTGCTTGCCGAACTTGCTCAGGACCGCCGCGGCCTCGAGCCCGATATAGCCCCCACCGATCACCACGGCGCGGGTCGTGGCCACAAGCTCGCCAAGCATGCGGTCGACATCAGCTCGAGTGCGCACGGTGTGGACGCCAACAAGGTCATGTCCTGAACAGGCAAGCCGGCGCGGCGATCCGCCCGTCGCCCAGACCAGGTGGCCGTAGCCGATCGTCGAACCGTCACCGAGCGTCAGCCGGTGTGCGTCAGCGTCTACGGCAGTGACGACCTGACCGAGACGCATCGCGATGTTTCGCTCGTCCCAGAAAGCTGCTGGGCGTATCAGGATACGCTCCAACGTCTTCTCGCCCGAGAAATATTCCTTGGAGAGCGGCGGCCGCTCGTAGGGCAAGTCAGGTTCGTCGCCGATCATTACGATCGTACCTTCGAACTTGTTCTGGCGCAGCGCGATTGCTGCCTGCGCACCGCCATGGCCTGCGCCTACGATCACCAGATCATATCGAGAGGTCTTCACAACCTTTCCCTTTCATTGACGCCGTTGCCCCGACTGCACCGTGCAGGAGGCAGGATCGGCATTCAAATTGGAACGCCATCAGCGCCATAGGCTGAAGTTATGGCCTGTCAGCGATCGGGACCGCTCCTGAAACTGGCGTCCTTCCGAAAATAACAACCGAGACAGGCCTACGATGTAGGAGCTTTACCGGGCGTTCCAGATGCGTTTGCGTTCGCCAAGTCTTTTTGCAGCAAGTTATTGTGGATTTCCTGAGCGGCGGTCAACAGTCGCTTCAGCAGAAATTGTTCGACATCCGCTCGATCGACGGCTTGGATGACGACGCTGATGCTGGCAAGAACGATGCTATCCGGCCCGAAAACAGGCGCCGCAATACCTTCCAAGCCGGCGTCGAGTTC
>JAXDQN010000038.1:0-5259 GCA_034667865.1 Gammaproteobacteria bacterium | reverse complement strand
ACCATGATCGGAATGCCGCCCAGGAGACGCTGCGGCGGCACAAAATCAAGACTCACCAGCCCCCACACGGACTCGCCGCGTGCGCCGCTCTTATCGGGAGCGAACTTCCACTGCCGAACGGCGCTATCGGCTGCCTTTTCCAATCGCCATGAGCCAGTGCTGCGCAGAATCTTAACCTCGTCGACATTCCCCTTCGCGTCCACCCGCAGCGCCATGGCAATGTGGCCGTGTTCCTTGGCGAAAACCGCTTTGGACGGGTAGTTCGGAGCGACGTAGTGGATAACGGTGAGTGTCAAGGGACCGCCCACCTGACCGATTGGTCCAGCAAGGGGTCCGGGCGCTCCAGCAACCGGGAGACTCGGCATTAGGCTCGGGGTCGGTTCTGCCTCCACCTCGATGTGAATATCAGGGATCTGCTGCGGCGAGCTGATTTGAATCTTCACGAGCTTTGGTTTGAACGTGACCCCTATGATCGGGCTGCGCGGCCGCGGCGGCCGATCGATGAAAGTGACGAGCATCGGCTGTGGGGGTGGAACCTCGGCTCTATCGGTTTTTTCGCGGGTGGAGCCTAGCGATATCAGCAAGTACACAAGCAACACGTGTAGTGCGGCCACGAGAGCAGCCGTACTTGCCCGTGAGAATTTCCAAGACGTATTCAAGGGTCGTCTCAGATGAGTTGCGTTACCTACCTACCTACAGAATTCACCTTAGCCCAAGCGAGACTCCAAAGTCCCTGTCTTCATTAAACCCATGTATGCATTAACGGGCTATTAACAACTCATTAAGAACGACTGCCGATAACCTGGAGAGCAGACGCCCAAGCTTTGCAAATCAACGGCGTCGAATACACAATCCACTGCAACCGCGGATGATAATCTGGGGGAATCTTCCGAAACAGTGATGTCTCGAGCTGGCTGCTAGGCGCGGCTATCTATTAGGGAACCCACGAGTCCAAGACTTTTCGCCAAGGTCGGAAACGTGCTAACTGAATACTCGCCAATGACTTCGCCTGTCGCAGGATTGATTTCCTGGATAAGCCGCCCTTCGGCATTAAGTGCCAGGCGATATCGATTCGGCTGTCCCAAATCGTTGAGATACTTATTCAATAGCACGACTTGGTGCAAAGCGCGGCTGCTGGCCGCGGATACCCCAGGACGCGGTGCGATGGCCGCAGTGGTCACCGGTGGCTTAACAAGGACTTTCGCACTATCAGGCAAAGGGCGAGCCGTGCCTTGAGTGAATGTCCCTACTGGCGTCGGCTTTCCATGCGCGAGGTCGGCGGCCGGAATGGTTACCAAATCACTGACGATTGCCATACTTCTGCTCCGCGCATTTCTCGATTTCCGCACATGCCACCAATTCGCAATCCGCAGCGGCTCAGGGCGACCTGCGCAAAAAGCGAGCAGCGCAGATGAAAGAGCACTCAAGAGCCGCCAGTCACTCGTCTCGCAGAACCTGAAACATTAGGTGGCTCTGTCTCTTCAACGACTATCATGTCGTCGCAGCCGGCATCTTTTTAAAGATCCGAATCGTCCCGCGGTGGGTCGCCTCGCTGACCCGTTAACGACCGGCCAAGATTAATCTTTAGCACTCGCACGAGTTGTTGTCCACGCATCGCATTCTCTCAAGGTCGGCCACGGGCGACGTGTCGTAAAGCGGTCAGACATGATTGGATTCGCTGCGGAATATCGCCTCTAAACCGCGTGACCCACCCTGCATTTCCGCGCTCGCAGTGCGGATATTTCGCTCGCTTAAGCGATATGTCGAGTTTTTCCCGACATCGCAGCAATTCCTACGCCCATTAAGCTGTCTCTCAATCGGGAGCCATGGGAATATCAATGAGAGAGATCGGGTCAAGGTTTTTGTCGCCAGCGCGATAGCGAGCATCAAGCCCATGGTGTCGTTTATCCGCCATCTCGAAGTTCCCGGTACAGGAGAGACAGGATGTTTCTCGGAAACCTAAAGATAGGCACGCGTCTGGCTCTGGCGTTCGCCATAATCCTCGCAACGATCCTCGGGATCATCGGTCTCAGCGTATCGCGCCTCGAATCGCAGGATCGCCTTCTCTCGGAGTTTGTCGACGACGATGTGCCGGGAGTAGTGAACTCACTCAAGTTGGCTAACTCTGTCTTGGAATCCGCCCGTCGCGACAGCAATATATTTGTCTTAAATCCCGAGAGAATCCCCGAGGAGCTAGAGGGTTTACGGGATCAGAGGAAGCAGCGCACGGAAAATTCAAATGCGATCGAGAAAATGGTCGATACAGAAGTGGGGCACGCGCTTTTTGAGGACACGGTAGCTGCACGACAAAATTCGATTCCCGACGAGGACGAATTCTTCCGACTGGTATCGGCTAATCGACTGGACGAGGCCAAAAGACTGCTCGTTGATGAAGTTCGTCCGCAGCAGTTAGAGTACCTCTCGCAAATATACAAGCTCGTCGACTACCACGTCTCGCTGATTGCGAGGGAACGCAAGAAGGCGCAAGCGGATTACACCAGCGGTCGGGCCATGATTCTCGGCATCGGCGCGCTGGCGGTGTTTTTGAGTGCCGGATTTGCCTATTTGATTGCGCGCACCATTACGCTGCCATTGCGCCGGGCGGTTGAGACGGCACGTCGGGTGGCGAGCGGCGATCTAAGCGACAACATCGAAACCAAGGCCGGCGACGAGACTGGTCAGCTGTTGCTCGCCCTCAAGGACATGATGCGCAGTCTGGCCGCCAATGAGGAGCTGCGCCGGCGCGCCAGTCAGGACGAGGCGCGATTTAAGGCGCTTCTCGAGGCGGCTCCGGACGCCATCGTGATCGTTGATCGCGCCGGCAAGATCCAGCTGGTTAATTCGCAGGCTGAGAAATTGTTCGGCTACCCGCGTGCGGAAATGCTCAAACAAGAAATTGAAGCGCTCATGCCGGCGCGCTTCCACGAAGCGCTTGCCGGCCACCGCGACAGGCTCTTCTCAAATCCGGAGGGCCGTGCCTTGGGAGCGGCGCGCGAGCTTTACGGTCGCTGCAAGGACGGCCGAGAATTTCCTGTGGAGGTCTGTCTGAGCCTCCTGGAGACGGAGGAGGGCATTCTGCTATCTAGCGCTATCCGAGATATCACGGACCGCAAGTCCATTGAAAACGAATTGAAAGAAAAGAATGTCGCCCTCGAAAGTGCCAGTCGCGCCAAGGATTTATTCCTGGCGAGCATGAGCCACGAGATTCGCACGCCCATGAACGGAATCATCGGCACGCTCGACGTCCTCCAGCAAAGCAGCCTGATGGGGCCGCAAGTGGAACTCGTTAATTTGATCCACGAGTCAGCCCACTCCCTGCTCACCATTATCGACGATATCCTGGATTTTTCGAAAATCGAAGCGGGACGGATGGAAATCGAACGCCTGCCGATGTCGGTCGCGGACGTGGTGGAGAAGAGCTGTAATTTGGTCGATCGGTTGGCGGAGCGCAAACGGGAGATGCTCACGGTATACGCGGATCCGAGGATACCGGCGACTGTGATCGGGGATGCATCGCGACTGCGGCAAATACTCATTAATCTTTTGAGCAACGCCATTAAATTCTCCGGTGGCCGGGAAGTGACCGGTCGAGTGTCGGTGCGCGCCGAACTGATAAGCCGGCAGGCGGAACGCGCGGTGGTTGAGTTTCGAGTGACCGATAACGGCATTGGCATGGATGATTCCGCGTTGGGGAGGATCTTCACCGCCTTCTCGCAGGCCGACGTGTCGACCACCCGCAAGTTCGGAGGTACCGGGCTGGGTCTCGCGATTTGCAAGCAATTGGCGACGCTGATGGACGGGGAAATATCCGTAGAGACGCAAGTGGACATCGGATCCACGTTCATCGTGCGTTTGCCCTTCGATCTTGCGCCTGAGCCGGTGGAGACGGCGGACGCTATTTCGCTGATCAGGGGGTTGACTTGCCTCATCGTCGGCGAGCATTCCGGCATGGCCCATGATCTGGCAAGCTACCTCGAAGCGGACGCCGCCTTGGTGGCGCGCGTGCCGGATCTCGCAGCAGCTGGCGAGTGGACGCGCGAGCGTCCACCGGGACTCGCCGTGTGGATTATCGAGGCGGGTGAGGACCTCCCCGTGATTGGCGAGCTCCAGTCCGCCCTGCAGATCCGTGCGGACCTCGACTTGCGGGTCGTGTTGGTGGTCATCGGGCGAGGCCGCAGGCGCAACCCCCGCGCAGAAGCCGATGGCATCATTTTGATCGACGGCAACTCACTCAATCGCCGCGTATTGTCTAAGACTGTGGCGATCGCCGCCGGGCGGGCATCGGCAGAGCCGGAAGCGCCGGCCGGGCGGCCCGCTGCAAGACGAGTGCGAGTGCCAACTCGTGATGAAGCGCTGCGCCGGCACCGGCTAATCCTGGTCGCCGAAGACAACGAAATCAATCAGAAAGTCATTCGCGAGCAGTTAGGCTTGCTCGGTTACGCCGCGGATATCGTGAATACCGGCCGCGAAGCTCTCGAGCGCAGCAAGAGCGGCCAGTACGCACTCCTGTTGACAGACCTTCATATGCCGGAAATGGACGGCTACGATTTGACTTTACAAATCCGCTTGGCGGAAGCCGGCCGTGTGCGCATGCCCATCATTGCCTTGACCGCAAATGCATTGAAGGGGGAAGCGGAACGTTGTCTTGCCGTGGGTATGGATGACTACCTGAGTAAGCCCGCGCCGCTCGGCGCTTTGGAAGCGGCCCTCAAGAAATGGATGCCAGCTCCGGTCGTTGCTATGGCATCGCAGCCGCCCTCCATGGTCGCGTCGCAGGTGCCATCGTCTGCACCGGTACAAGTGAGTGCACTCGAGGCGCTCATCGGCAAAAATCCGCAGCTCATACAAGAGTTCCTGCAGGAGTTTGCCGTGAACGCCGCCGGGTTGGCGGTGGAACTTTCCGATGCGTGCATGGATCGGCAATCGCACGCTGCAGCTGGGATTGCACACAAGCTCAAATCCTCCTCTCGTTCCGTAGGAGCCCTCCGGCTCGGTGAGCTCTGCGCGGCGATGGAGGCCGCCGGTAACGCGGGCGATCCCGCAGTTCTGAGAGAACTTCTACCTGGCTTTCAGACAGAGATGGCGTTGGTGGACGACTACCTGCGATCTCTGCGCGTCGCCCGCGATGAGCCTGCGGAATTGAGTGTCTGAGGTACCTATGAAAGCGATGGATCCGAGCACCGTGGGGATTGTTCTATTGGACGATGATCCTTTCATGCTCAAGCTCTTGACCGTGATGTTGGCTCAGCTCGGTTACAC
>JAXDQN010000037.1:0-3438 GCA_034667865.1 Gammaproteobacteria bacterium | reverse complement strand
GCCTGCGCCGAAGCCAATTCCGCGCGCCGATCCACATGCTCGCGATGCAGACGATTCACGTCGGTCTGCAACCGCTCGCGGTGATCGTCATGATCGCGCACGCGATCCCGGGTCTGCTCCAAGCGAAGCTCCAGCTCCTTGACCTCGGTTTCCAGCGAACTCAGCTGCTGGCGTATATGCCGCAGGCTTTCCTCGCGCTCGATCACGCCGGTGTGCGGGTCGGCGTCGCGCGACACGCGCAGCCAATCCGCACCCAGCCAAATACCATCGCGCGTGACCACCGACTCGCCGTTCCCTAAGCGGCGGCGCATCTGCAGCGCGTCAGCCAAGGTTTCGGCGGTGCGCACGGCGGCCAACATCGAGCTGAGCAGCGACGCGCCCTGTACCTTGGACTGCAGAGAGTCCGCCGCTCCCGCCACTGCGTTGCCTTCCGAGGTGCTGACCACGGCCAAATGGCCGCCATCGAAACTGCCCAGCAATTCGGTGACGCTATCCAGGCCATCGACGCAGACCGCTTCGAGGTAGGAGCCGAGCACGGTTTCCACCGCCCGATCCCAGCCTTTGTCCACGCGCAGCTGCTGCGCCAAGCGCGGTTGGTGATCCAATGACTTTGACTTCAGCCACTGCGTGACCTTTCCGGCCGCTTTGCCCAGCGCCGCCTGTTGCAGCGCTTCGGTCGACACCAAGCTGCCCTGGGTCTGCTGCAGGCGGGCGCGTAGGGCATTCAAGCCCTGGGTCTGCTCGCGCTCGCGCTCACGGGTCGCGGCAATCTCGGCCAGGATTTCTTGCAGCTCCGCTGCCGTCTTCTCGCCGGAACTGCGCGCCAGTTCCGCGCGCTCCGCCAAAGTCTCCAGAGCTACCGGCGGCTGCAACTGCGCCAAGGTCGCGAGTTCGGCCTGTTGCCGTTCCTGCTGTTGCAGCAGACGGCGCTGTTGACTTTCCAACTGCTCGATGCGGGCACGCTCGACCTGCGTCTCGCGCTGCCCGGAGGCCTCCGCCTGCGCATGGCTATCCCAGCCGTGCTGCCACGCGGCCAGCGCTTGCTCGCAGGCTTCCAAGCCCTTGGCCGCCTCGCCTTCCTGCACGTGCGCCAAATCCAGATTCGGCACCGCGACGGCCAGCTCGTGCGCGAGTTGCTCCAGCTGAACGCGGTCGCGCTCCACCACCCCGGTCAATTCAGCGGCCTGGGTCTCCACTTGTTCCAAGTCGGAGCGCTGCCGCTGGCGCAATTCGCGCGTGTATTGAATGCCTTGCTCGATGCGCGTGACCTCACCGCCGGCCTCGTAGTAGCGTGCCTGGATCGCGCTCAAGGCTTCGCTCTTGCCAGTCTGCTCGACGCGGATGCGCTCGATGTCGGCTTCGGACTCGCGCAGGTCGGCGACGGTGCCCTGCATGGCGACTTCGCAACTGGCAGTCGCCGCATCGCGCAGCTGGGCTTCGGCATCCAAGCTCTGCAAGCGCAGCGCCAGCAACTCCGCGGACAGCTTGCGCTCCTCTTCCTTGAGTGTCTGGTAGCGGCGCGCCGTTGCCGCTTGACGCTGCAAGTGGCGGATCTGCTTCTCGACCTCTTCGCGCAAATCGTTCAGGCGATCGAGATTCTCGCGGGTGTGGCCGATGCGATTTTCAGTTTCGCGGCGGCGCTCCTTGTAGCGCGAAATGCCGGCCGCTTCTTCCAAGAATGCGCGCAGATCATCCGCGCGTGCTTCGATGATGCGCGAAATCATGCCTTGTTCGATGATGGCGTAGCTGCGCGTTCCCAAGCCGGTGCCGAGAAACAGCTGCGTGATGTCCTTGCGGCGCACCTTGGTGCCGTTGATGAAATAATCCGATGTACCGTCGCGGCTCACGGCGCGACGCAGCGCCACTTCGTTGTAAGTGGCGTATTCGCCGCCGATTTTTCCGTCGGAATTATCGAACACCAATTCCACGGAGGCCGTGCCCAGGGGTTTGCGCGCCGACGAGCCGTTGAAAATGACGTCGGCCATGGATTCGCCGCGCAAATGCTTGGCGGAGATTTCGCCCATCACCCAGCGCACCGCGTCGATGATGTTGGATTTGCCGCAGCCGTTCGGGCCGACCACGCCGGTCAAACTGCTGGGAAACGTAACAGTGGTCGGATCGACGAATGACTTGAAGCCGGCAATCTTGAGTTTTGTTAGACGCATTGATTAGGTGACCTTGAAAACGACGGCCGCGAGAGCGGCGTCCCGCTGCTTGGCGCGTAGTGTAAAGTAAACGTCACTTTCGTAAACCCCCGATCCACAGTGACCATGAGCGAACCCAGCAACCGCCTCGAAACATTCGTCAACCCAGCGCCAGAGCGCGACTACACCATCCGCATGACGATTCCCGAATTCAGCTGCCTGTGCCCAAAAACCGGCCAGCCGGACTTCGCCACCCTCGAGCTTGAATATGTCCCCAACGAGCTGTGCGTCGAGCTAAAGTCGTTGAAGCTGTATATCTGGTCGTTCCGCGACCGCGGCGCATTCCACGAAGCCGTGACCAACGAAATCCTGCAAGATCTGGTCAAAACGACGGCACCGCGCTTCATGCGCCTGCTGGCCAAATTCAATGTCCGTGGGGGCATTTACACCAACGTGGTCGCCGAGCACCGGGCGGCCGGCTGGCTCCCCGCCACCCCGGTGACGCTGCCCTAAGGAGAACCCGATCGACCCTGGCTGGAATTGTTGGCCAATCAGTGGCTTAGAATAAGAAAATATGTTGTGTGCGCGGCCTGTACAGGCCTGCCTGCGTCGGTATAATCGCGCGCTCTTTCGTTAGGAGGCGGAGTTCCCAAATGCCCTCGAAGAAACCCAATAAAGCGGCGAAGCGGCCAGGTAAGGCCATCTCCAAAAAAGCGGCTCCGAAAGTAGCCGTGTCCAAGAAGGCGGCGCATCCGCCGACGAAAGCAAAGCCCATTGCCACATCGAAGGTAACAGTGAAACCGAGCAAAACAGCATCTAAACCCGTGATCGCCAAGCAGGCGGTCGCAAAAACGCTGCCGCCAAAGGCCGCAGCGTCGCCAGCGCCGAAAGCAGTGCCCCCACCGTCCTCCGCTGTAAAGGCTGCCGCGCCTGCAGCGAAACCCGCGGCTGCGCCGAGACCGGCCGTACCGAAACCGGCCGCCGAGAAAATTGCACCGATCAAGTTCGACATTCGCCCCCTGGTCACGCCGCGCTCGCTGCTGAGCGACGATGACGCCGATGGCGAGGGTGCTCAGTCCGCCAGCCTGTTGGCAGGTCCGCGCAATGTAAAACCGTACATTGCTCGCCGCGGCGAGCAGTACATGAACAAGGAGCAGTTGGAGCACTTTGCCCTCATTCTGCAGAACTGGAAGCGCGACCTGATGGTTGAGGTCGATCGCACGGTGCTGCACATGAAGGACGAGGCCGCCAACTTCCCGGATCCGAACGACCGTGCCACCCAGGAAGAGGAATT
>JAXDQN010000036.1:0-4075 GCA_034667865.1 Gammaproteobacteria bacterium | reverse complement strand
AAGGCACCGTCATCAAGCCCGGCGATTTGCGCCAAGAGGAGCACGACATTTCCGAGCTGCCGCTGGGTTATTTGGACGATCCGAGTATCGCGGTGGGACTGACCGCCAGTCGGCCGATTGCCGGCGGCGCCTTTATGACAAACCAGCTGTTGAGCGCCGCCAAGGCGGTGCAGCGCGGTCAATCAGTGACCTTGGTTGCCGACGCCGGCGGCATGAGCATCCGCATGGCCGGCCGGGCGATGTCGGATGGCCTGATTAATCAGCGGGTTAAAGTACAGAACCTATCGTCCGGGAAGGTGGTAGAAGGGATTGCACGATCTGAGCAGGTAGTTGAAATTATTTTGCAATAGCCCTTCAGTGACCTGCGTCACAGCCGATAACGAATCTAACGGGCGGTCCGCGTCGAGCTGGCTAAAGTTCATCCGATCCCCGACGATAACATGGCATGGGCATCGCTTGCCCCAGGAGAGATTTCGGTGACTAACAAGATCAGTGGCTTTTCAACCGCAGAACCGGTCGCACCCATCAAGGGTTCGAACAGCAGCACCGCTGTGTCTGACAAGTCGTCAGGCGAAGGATCGGGTAGCCTTCCTGCCGCGGCGCAGACCGGCGACCAACTGACTCTCACCGATTCCGCGCGTTCGCTGCAGAAGATCGAAGAGGCTGTCGCCAAGGCGCCGGTCGTGAACTCGCATAAGGTTGCTGCCGTGAAGCAATCCATCAGCTCCGGCACCTATCAGGTCGACTCGCGCCGGGTTGCCACCAAGATACTGCAGTTCGAAAGCGGTCTTAAGAAGTAAGCCATGAACTCGGAAGCGCGCCGCCGTCTCGAGGATTTACTGGATCGCGAGATTGAGCTTGCGCGCATTCTCGCAGCCACGCTGGCCGAGGAAAAAACCGCCCTGACGGGCAACTCGCCCCAAGCGGTCGAACATCAGGCCGCGGAGAAAATCCTCGTCCTTGCAAGCATTGAAAAGCTGGAAGAAGAGCGCCGCGCGTTATGCGCCGTTCCCAACAGCCCCGGCATCGCCGCCACCGTCATCGAGCGCTGGCGCGCACTGATGGAATTGATGACCGGCTGCCGCACCGCCAACGACATCAATGGTCACATCATCCATGTGCGCCAACACCAGGTGCGGCAGTTGATCGACATCGTGCGCGGCGCGCCCACGGCGACTACCTATGATCCCCACGGTAAAACCAATGCCCGGGCCGTGCGCGCCCTGGCCCGAGCGTGACGCATGCTAGTTCTCAGCCGACGTGCCGATGAGTCGATTGTCATACAGCCCGCCGAGGGTGCGGATGCGAATATGACCATGGCGCAACTGTTTGCCAACGGCCCGATCCAAATCACCCTGCTCGGCGGCACCGGCCGGCGCGTGAAGATGGGCATCGAAGCGCCGGAGCAACTGGCCATTCGCCGCAAAGACGTAAAAGACGTCGCCTAGACCATCGCGGCGGCGAGTGCCACCCCCGCCTGCAAAAAAGTCCACGCAGCGAACAATTATTTGCGAGTTCGCAGCACTCCTAACTAATTGATTTTACATATCGGCGATGCGGCTTACATAGTTCCAAAGTCTTTCTCGCGCGCTTCGCTATCGACGTTGCGATGTGCATAATGGCAGTCCTCATCACGATTACTCGAAGGGATTGTCTGGATGGAGCGTCGCTTGCACACCCGTCACCGCGCGCGCACAACTGTGTACGTGGTCATGTCGGGAAGAAAAAGTCGAATCTGCAAGGCGAAAAATTTGAGCGCCAATGGTGTATTCGTTGAGACGGAAAATCTCGGGCTGCGCAAAGGCCAACAAGTGCAACTCGCGTTCGCAATTAACCTAGGTCTAGTCACGAAAATTCATCGGCGCACTGCCATCGTGGCCCACGTCACTCGCGGTGGCACCGGATTGATGATGGAACAATTCGCCGGCCGATAGGCGACGCTGGCGCCCCCGCTTCTTAACCTGAATCAGCAGGCGCAGGCCGTTATACGCCGCGCTTGACACGTCCTGTAGACTTACAGGAATGCCACCCTTCGATCCTCCCCGCTCGGATGCCATCCGCATCCGCGGCGCTCGGCAGAACAATCTCAAGAATCTTGACTTAGATCTGCCGCTGAACGAGTTGATCGTGGTGACCGGCGTCAGCGGGTCGGGCAAATCATCGCTGGTTTTCGATACCTTGTACGCCGAAGGTCAACGTCGGTACGTTGAGACCTTCTCTCCTTACGCGCGCCAGTTCTTGGATCGCATGGACAAGCCGCAGGTGGACCGCATCGAGGGCATTCCTCCGGCCATCGCCATCGATCAAACCAATCCGGTGCGCACCTCGCGCTCCACCGTCGGCACGATGACCGAGCTCAACGATCATCTGAAGCTGCTGTTCGCGCGTGGCGCCGTTCTGCATTGCCACGGCTGCGGCCGCCCGGTGCGCCGCGATACGCCAGCCAGCATTCAGGCGCAGCTGCATTCGCTGTCGGCGAGCCACGGCGATCCGGCGCTGCTGCTGACTTTCCCCGTGCCCATTCCAAAAAACTTCAAGGAAGCGGAAATCAAGCAACTGCTTGCCGCGCAAGGGTACACGCGCATTCACGAAAAGCGCGGCGACACCCT
This sequence comes from Gammaproteobacteria bacterium, assembly GCA_034667865.1. Classification (GTDB taxonomy): domain Bacteria; phylum Pseudomonadota; class Gammaproteobacteria; order Steroidobacterales; family Steroidobacteraceae; genus Bog-1198. The sequence continues at coordinate 1,466 of JAXDQN010000036.1, read as the reverse complement.
GCAAGTGATTCAGGATCGCTTCCGGTGGTCGTCCGTCGAGCCCGCCCGTGCCGGCGATGCCATTGAAGGCGCGTTGAAAATTGGTCAGGGCCGTCTTGATGTCTATCCGGTGGGCAGTGCGGCAGCCGCGCCCTGGCGATTTTCCACGGGCCTGCACTGCCCGGATTGCGACATCACTTACAAGGATCCCAGTCCGAGCACCTTTAGCTTCAATTCGCCCATCGGCGCCTGCGAAACCTGCCGCGGTTTTGGCCGCAGCATCGGCGTCGACTACGGCTTGGTTATTCCCGATGGCAGCTTGAGTCTGCGCCAAGGCGCCATCAAACCCTGGCAGACCGAGTCATACAAAGAGTGTCAGGACGATTTGCTGAAATTCGCGCGCAAGCGCGACATTCCTCTCGATACGCCGTGGCGCGATCTCACCGCGGCGCAGCGGTCCTGGGCGATCGAGGGCGACGGCGAGTGGACCAAGAAGGTCTGGTACGGCGTGCGCCGCTTCTTCGCCTGGCTGGAAACCAAAGCCTACAAAATGCACATTCGCGTGCTGCTGTCGCGCTATCGCTCCTACACCGAGTGCAGCGCTTGCCGCGGCGCCCGCCTTAAACCGGAAGCGTTGCTGTGGCGGGTCGGCAATCCCGGATACAACATCCGCGAGCTCATGTTGCTGTCGATCGATCATTGCGTGGTTTTTTTCGATGAGCTTAGGCTGCCGGCGCCGCTCGATGAAGCCGCCGACTTGCTGCTGCGCGAAATTCGCGCGCGCCTGAAATATCTCACCGAGGTCGGCCTGGGGTATTTGAACCTGGATCGCCAGTCACGCACCCTGTCCGGCGGCGAAGTTCAGCGCATCAATCTGACCACGGCGCTGGGCACTTCCTTGGTCAACACCCTGTTCGTGTTGGACGAACCGTCGATCGGGCTGCATGCGCGCGATGTCGACCGCATCGTCGGGGTCATGCACCGCCTGCGCGATGCCGGCAACACCCTGGTCGTGGTCGAGCACGACCCGAAGGTCATACAGGCCGCGGACCGCGTGCTGGACATCGGCCCGGGACCCGGCGAGCACGGCGGTGAGATCGTATTCTTCGGACCGACTCGCGAGCTGCTCGGCGCCAAAGGGTCGCTGACGGCGGATTACTTGTCGCATCGCAAGCGGCCGCAGGCAATGCGCAGCCCCGCCGCGCCGTCTCGCGCGCAACTCACGCAGCAAGCGGTACGTGTAACGGGTGTCACCGAGCACAATCTCAAGAACATCGACGCCAGCATTCCGCTCGAGCGCCTGGTGTGCGTCACTGGCGTCAGTGGTTCTGGAAAATCCACGCTGGTGCACGATGTGCTCTACCCCGCCCTGTTGCGCGCCAAGGGAAAACCCACGGAAAATGCCGGCGCGCATCGCTTACTGCAAGGCGCAGAGCTGATCGACGATGTGGTCATGGTGGACCAGAGCCGAATCGGCCGGACCACCC
>JAXDQN010000035.1:0-2716 GCA_034667865.1 Gammaproteobacteria bacterium | reverse complement strand
CAGTTTGGTGGCCCAATTGAACGAGGGCGAACAATTGTAAGCCAGCAATTTGCCCGGATATTTGGCATGAATGCCGTCGGCGAATTGCTTGGCTTCGGCCATGTCCGGATGCGAGGTTTCGCACCAGATCATGTCGCAGTAAGGCGCGTAAGCCAGGCCCCGCGCGATGGCCTGGTCGATCCCCGCCTTCACATGGAAGAATCCTTCGCTGGAACGCTGTCCGGTCAAAAACGGCTGATCGCGCGGATCGTGGTCGGTGAGCAGTAGATCGGCTGCGTCGGCGTCAGTGCGCGCAATGACGACCGTCGGGACGCCCATGACGTCCGCCGCCAGCCGCGCCGCCACCAATTTGTTGATCGCCTCCTGCGTCGACACCAGTACCTTGCCGCCGAGGTGTCCGCATTTCTTGGCTGAGGACAACTGGTCTTCGAAGTGCACGGCGGCGGCGCCGGCCTTGATCAGTGCCTTGGTGAGTTCGAAGGCATTTAGATTGCCGCCAAAACCTGCTTCGGCATCCGCAATGATGGGCGCCAGCCAGTCGATGTCGGACTTGCCCTCCATGTGATGGATCTGGTCGGTACGCAGCAGCGCGTTGTTGATGCGTTCGACCATCTTGGGCACGGAGTCGACCGGATACAGACTTTGATCCGGATACACTTCACCGGCGGAATTCGCATCGCCCGCCACTTGCCATCCTGAGCAGTAGATGGCCTTGAGCCCCGCCTGCACCGTTTGAATGGCTTGATTGCCGGTCATCGAGCCCAGACCCGCGACCACCGGCTCACTGTGCAGCAAGCGCCAGAATTTCTCGGCGCCCAGTCGCGCCAAAGAATGTTCGATGTGCACCGAACCGCGCAGGCGGGCTACGTCCGCTGCGGTATAGGGGCGTTCAATGCCGTGCCATCGATTACCAGTGTTCTCGCTCAAGTCGGTTCTCCTTGCATGTCGTAAGGAGGGCAGTCTAAAGTGAATGGAACGAGGATTTACACATTAGAAATTTCACAGTGTGAATTTCACTGGGAGCCGCCATGACGGGACTGATTCGGCAGGGCCATTTCTTGGGCGCCAAGCTGCGTTCTTTGAGAAAACGCAACAATCTGACGCTGGATGAGTTGTCCGCCCGCTGTGTGCAAATCGACGCTGCGGGGGCTCCCTCGGTCTCTTACCTGAGCATGGTGGAGACCGGCAAGCGTATGCCATCCGCGGGCATGCTCAACATGCTGGCCGGGATTTTCAGCAAAGAGGCGCGTTGGTTTCTCGACGAGAATACCGACGTCGAAGCCGCCCCCACGCCCCCCCAGCGCGGCGGCCTGGAAGCCATGCCGCTGGAGCCGGCGTTTTTGTTTTCACACGAGCTGCTGCAGAACGCACTGCCGGAATTGCTGTCTCAAACCGGCACGACCGGACGACAGTTCGCGCAATTGTTGATTCGCGTCTGGCAGGAAACGCGCCACAACAACTTTCCGGATATCGAGCGCGCTGCTGAAGGTTGCGGCAAGCGTGAAATGCCGTTGAGCCTGGAAGCGGTGCTCGCCATCTGCCAACGGCATGGGCTGGAGATCAAGTGGTTCGATGGCGACGGACGCAAACCCAGCGGCGCGTTGGTGCGCTCGCGCTTCGAGGCCCCGGGCACCGTGTTCCTCAACCAGCGATTGCGCAACCAGGAAGAGCGGCTGAAATACGAGTTGGCATTCTTCGTCGGTCACAAAATTCTACACAACGGCGACGGCGCAATTTCGCCGCACAGCGCCGCGCCGTCGGGCGACGGCGAGCCCCCCATTTCAGGCGCGGGTATGGGCGCCCAAGATGTGCTGTACGCATGGCGTGATTTTGAATGCAGCTTCTTTGCTGGAGCGCTGCTGTGCCCTCGGATCCCGTTCCGCCGTTACCTGATTCGTGAAGCACACGATGTCACCGGGTGCCGCAAGCTGGGTGTGACGCCCGCGTTGGTCATGCGCCGCATGACGGCGGTTTCACCCTACAGGCATTGGCATTTCTTCGATGCCTATCCGCCCGGGTACTTGCGCGCGGTGTATCGCGGCAACGGCATTCCCTTGCCCTGGGGGAACATGAGCCTGGTATCGGACCCGTGTCCGCGTTGGGCCGTGTTCAGACTGTTGCAGCAGCAGACGCCGGATGAGCCGTCAGTGCAGAAACCCAAGTCGCAAATTTCCGTGATGCAGGATGGCAAGCGCGATCGGCTGTATTGTTGTCATTCGCTGCTGACTCGCGACGCGCTCGATGAGTTGCACGTGCTGTCCGTCGGCGTGGACTTGCTGCCGGCGCTCGATGCGCAAGGATTCTCTGGAGAGTCCATCGTCGCTGCCGTCGCCGATTCCTGCCGGCGCGGCGGCGGCGATGGCGCCATTCCTGCCGAGGCGGCCAGCGCCATCCGCGCCGCCTCGCAGGTGCTCAATATCGCCTGGATAGCCGACGCGCTGAGCTCGCGGGCCAGCGTGATCTGCCCGCGCAGCGGTGCCTGTCCGCGCGAGCCGCAGAGCTGCGCCAGCCTTTAGGCGGGGAACAGCTTCTTGGCCGTCTCGGCAATGAGTTGCCCTTGGTGGCGGGCGCCGGCCAGGTCCAACTCGCTGGGCTGGCGTTGTCCCGCGCCGCCGGCGATGGTGGTGGCGCCGTAGGGACTGCCACCGACGATTTCGTCCAGGGTCATCTGGCCCTGATGGCTGTAGGGCAGTCCGACGATGGTCATACCGAAATG
>JAXDQN010000034.1:0-2546 GCA_034667865.1 Gammaproteobacteria bacterium | reverse complement strand
CCCGTCATTTGACCTTCATTTAGGTGGCTTGCGGCCTATCGAAAGGCCCGATAAGGCTGCACGGTCAGGAACTCCAGATATGCCAAAAAAATCCAGTAAATCCGCGCCTCGCGCCACCTCCAGGGCTAGTTCGCGGAAATCGTCTCCCGTCGCGACCAAACGCTCAGCCGCGGCTTCCGAACACGACATGACGGAAAGGGTCGCACGCGCGCTCGAGGCCATCGCCTCGCACCTCTCCGCAGCGGCGCCAACGCCCCGTGCCATCAACTCATTTGACAGCGCCGACGCATTCGTCTGGCACCCGGACGGACGGCTTGCGCCGGTGCGCCGTGTCAGCCGTGTCGATCTTGGTCTGCTCAAGGGTATCGAGCGGATGCGCGACATCCTGATCGAGAATACCGAGCGGTTCGCCGACGGACTCCCCGCCAACAACGCGCTGCTGTGGGGCGCGCGCGGCATGGGCAAATCCTCGCTGGTGAAGGCGGCACATGCCAGCATCAATGCGAACCGCAAGCCGGCCGAGCGCCTGAAACTGATCGAGATCCATCGGGAGGACATCGAGAGCCTGCCCGCATTGATGGATATGCTTCGCAGTTCGGACTTTCATTTCATCGTGTTTTGCGACGACCTGTCGTTCGACGGCAACGACGCCTCCTACAAGTCTCTGAAGGCGGTGCTGGAAGGCGGCATCGAGGGTCGCCCCGACAATGTGATCCTGTATGCTACCTCGAACCGCAGGCATCTGCTGGCGCGTGAGATGATCGAGAACGAGCGCTCAACAGCGATCAATCCCGGCGAAGCGGTCGAGGAAAAAGTCTCGCTCTCAGACCGTTTCGGATTGTGGCTCGGCTTTCATCGCTGCAGCCAAGATGAATACCTCGCGATGGTGAAGGGCTATTGCAGTCATTTCGGCGTCAAACTCGCGGAAGACCAGCTTGAACGCGAAGCACTGGAATGGTCGACCACGCGCGGATCGCGCTCAGGCCGCGTGGCCTGGCAATTCACGCAGGAATTGGCCGGACGGCTCGGCGTGCGGTTGAGCGCGAAGTAGCTGCCGACGCTCCCCGAACGCTGCACCGCGTCCCGGACACGGAAGCTTACGCCCCATTCAAGAACTGAAGCGGATCGACCGGTGATGATCCCTTGCGGATTTCGAAGTGGAGCTGTGGCGATCCCACTTCGCCCGACTGACCGGACTTGGCAATAATCTGACCACGCTTGATCGTGTCGCCACGCTTCACCATCAATTCGCTCGCATGGGCATAGGCGGTGACGTAGCCGTTGGAATGCCGAACCAGGACCAGATTGCCATACCCCTTCAGCTCGTTTCCGGAGTACGCGACGACGCCGTCCTCGGCCGCCTTTACCGGCGTGCCTTCGGGGACTGCCAGATTGATGCCGTCGTTCGCCTTGCCGTTGGTCTTGGCGCCGTAGCTGGTAATCACCTTGCCGCGCACCGGCCAGCGGAATGTCGGCAGTGCGCCCGTTGCATCGGCGGCCTTCACCGGGGATTCAACGGAGGCGTCTTCCGGTGAAGTCGCCTGGGCAAGCCGCGCGCTTTGCTGGGGGGCACCGGTCGCGGCAGCCATTTTGGTGGCGGGCGGCGTCAACGCGGCCGCGGACGGAGCGGCGGCAACGGTCGCCGGCTGTATAGCCGGGACAACCGCCGCGGCTTTCGCGCCGGGCACGGTGAGTTTGGCGCCGAGTTTTACTTTCGCCGATGGATCGAGGCCGTTGGCTTTGGCAAGTTCCGCCGCCGGCATGTGATTGCGACGCGCGATGCTGAGCAATGTATCGCCGCGGTTGACCACGTGTACCGTCGGCGCCGCGCTGGCGGCAGCAACAGCCACCTTACTCGCCGGCATCGCGAGTGCAGGCGCCGCAACGGCGGCGGCCGGACGCGGAATGATCAGTTGCTGACCCGGCGACAAGGCGCGAGGTCCCTTGTAACCATTGGCCTGCAGGATCGCCGCCGGCGAAACGTTATAGCGACGGGCCAGGATGTCGAGCGTGTCGCTGGTGCCGACGATGATCGTGGTGCCGGCAGGCGCTGCACCCTGAGTGGCAGCCACCGAGCGCGGCGCGACACTGCCGGTGGTCTCAAGCGGCGACTGAGCGGGCGGAGCGTAGGAGGCTAATCCGCGCCCTCCTCCGGAGACACCGGCGGCCGGATAAGACTGCGGTGCCGCGATCGGCGGCAGCGCCGAGGATTGGTATTGCGGTTGCGGGCGAGCATATTGCGGAAGTTCGCGGCGCTCTACAGCGGGCGCTGATACTGAGCCGGTCACTTCCCGTTGCGAGGCAAAGGGGTTTGTAGAGGAATTCTGCGACAGGCGCGTGGACATGTCGGCGCTGCAGCCGGCAAATCCGATCGACGTCAGCGCCAGCACCGCAACCTGCGGCACGCGGCGCGAGTAAAGCAACTCGGCGACAACAGACATGGTTACTCACTCGTACGCAACAGAACTGGTCTTTTAAGTAAACACGCGCCGAGTAAATAACGGCTTAACCCTGCCAATAAGACGTTGGCAGCACAGCCAATCCGG
>JAXDQN010000033.1:0-4946 GCA_034667865.1 Gammaproteobacteria bacterium | reverse complement strand
ACGTCGAGAAACAGTGTCGATGGCCGCTTCACCATTGACCCTTGAGAAATCTGCAATTTGAGCGGCTGTCGCCGCTGTGTCGCCAGACACCAGCCGCCGAAGTTGGCGGTCGCTGATCCTGTGGCCGGATCCTCCCGATAGGCGCCGTTCTGCGGGAAGAAAAATCGCGCTAGCACGCCATTATCGCTGGTGAAGGCAAACACATAGGCCATGCTCAAGCCGTCCTCGCTGACGATTTTGCTCAACCGCTCCGCGGCCGGATTGGCGCGCCGCACCGCGTCGGCCGAGGTCAGCGGCACGATCAATTGCTCTTTACCGGCCTTGACCCACAAAGGGCGGGCGTCAATGTCGCGCTCCTCAAGACAGAGCGCGAGGGCTAATTCGCTGCGAGTGGCGCCTGGCTCCCGCCAGGTGGGCGTGAGCGCGGTCAAAGTCCATCGATCGCCCTCGGCACTCACCGGTATCAGTCCGGCTTGGGTTTCCAACACCAATACATCACCGCCCAACTGCAGCGCCCGGCAGACGTGCGCCGTGCCCAAAGTGGGGTGACCGGCGAAGGGCATTTCGTAATTCGGCGTGAAAATTCGCACCCGAGCCACGGCGCGCGTCGAAGGCAGAATGAAAGTCGTTTCGGATAGGTTGAATTGGCGCGCCAGGTCTTGCATGACCTCGGAACTTAAGTCGGCGCCGTTTTCAAATACGCACAGAGGATTGCCGGTTAGAGTTCCCGCCGATTCGGTGAACACATTGACGATGCGGAACGGGTGAGATGCCATGATGCATTCATTATCTCACCCGCTCCGCTGCGCCGAAGGCGCGTTTCGCCGCCATTAGCGGTAGGGCCGCACGACAACCACGGGGGCCGGAACGATCAGGGCGGCGCGCGGGCCGTAATAACCGCGGTGGTAGCCATAGGGCGCCACCACACAGCCGCTCATCGCAATAATGGCTACTGGAATCAATAACTTAAACAAAGTCTTCATGACATCCTCCAAAGATTGCCTGGCTCTCAGGAAGATCAACGCGCGCAGAGTCGGCGCGCTGACGCGATGAAGAAACCGTAAGCAGGCTTTGGCCCAGCCGCCCGGTCGCGTTAAGAAATCTTCATCGGCTAGGCGAGGGTGTGAAATACCTTTTGCACATCGTCGTCCTGCTCGAGCTTATCGATCAGCGCCAGGACTTCGGCGGCCTGGTCCTCCGGCAACTCCACCGGCAGGGAACAGATGTATTCGTGCTCGGCGGACAATGGCGTGATGCCGCGCTTTTCGATGGCTTCCTGCAATTTGCCGAAATCGTTGAAAGCGCAGCGGATCACCAGCTGCGGTTCGCCTTTCTCGCCGGTGCTGTCGCCCATTTCCTCCAAACCATAGTCGATCAGATCCAATTCCAGTTCATCGTGATCTTTGACTTGAGCGGGATCCAAGCGAAACACACCCATTTTCTTGAATAGAAAGCTGACGCTGCCGGTGGAACCGAAATTGCCGGAATTCTTTGTGAAGATGTTGCGCACGTTGCCCACGGTGCGCGTCGGATTGTCGGTGGCGGTCTCCACCAACAAGGCGACGCCGTGCGGCGCATACCCTTCGTAGATGATTTCCTGATAGTTGGCCGCTTCCTTGCCCGAGGCGCGGCGGATGGCGGCGTCGGTTTTATCCTTGGGCATGTTGACCGCACGCGCATTTTGCAGCGCGCGCCGCAGCGTATGGTTGGCGCCCGGATCGGGACCACCTGCGTGCACCGCAATGGCTATGTCCTTGGCAATCCGCGTAAATTGCTTGGCCATGCGGTTCCAGCGGGCGAACATCGCATGCTTTCGAACTTCAAATATGCGTCCCATGGCGCGCATGGTAGCAATACCCGGTTAAACCGCTAGACTTGCGATCCATCCTCTAAGGCCTTTTTTATGAGTGCAGTCCCCGAGGAGCCGATTGGCGGCTCCGTCAGTTTCAGCGATCTAGCCCTGTCGGAACCCGTGCTGCGCGCACTGGCTGATGTGGGTTACGAATCGCCTTCGCCCATTCAAGCCCAAGTCATTCCCTTGTTCCTGGCCGGCCGGGACCTGCTCGGACAGGCGCAAACCGGCACCGGCAAGACCGCCGCGTTTGCATTGCCGGCGTTGACCAAAATCGACCTCACCCGGCACGAACCGCAGGTTCTGGTGTTGGTGCCAACCCGCGAATTGGCCTTGCAGGTGTCCGAGGCATTCCTGCGCTATGCGGCCCATCTGAAAGGATTTCATGTGCTGCCGATTTACGGCGGCCAAAGCTATCAGCCGCAGCTGAACGCGTTGCGGCGCGGGGTTCACGTGGTGGTGGGGACGCCCGGGCGCGTCATCGATCACATGAATCGCGGCACCTTGAAACTCAGCGGACTGACGCTGCTGGTGTTGGATGAGGCCGACGAGATGCTGCGCATGGGTTTCGTCGATGCTGTGGAAAGCATTCTCGAACAAACGCCGCCGCAGCGGCAGGTGGCTCTGTTCTCGGCGACGCTGCCCGCGCCGATTCGCCGCATCGCGGCGAAGCATCTGCGCAATCCGGCCGAAATCACCATCAAGAGCAAGACCACCACCGCTACCAACATTCGGCAGCGCTACTGGATGGTCAGCGGCATGCACAAGCTGGATGCGCTGACGCGCATTCTGGAGGCGGAAACCTTCGACGGCATGCTGGTGTTCACGCGCACCAAGCAGTCGACGGTGGAACTGGCGGAAAAACTCGAGGCACGCGGTTTTGGCGCCGCGCCCTTGAACGGCGACATCCCGCAGCCGCAGCGCGAGCGAACGGTGGCGCGCCTCAAGGCCGGACAGGTCGACATCCTGGTTGCCACGGACGTGGCCGCGCGCGGCTTGGACGTCGAGCGCATCAGCCATGTGGTCAATTACGATGTGCCGTACGACACCGAATCCTATGTGCATCGCATCGGCCGCACCGGCCGCGCGGGGCGCAACGGCGAAGCCATCCTGTTCATCGCCCCGCGCGAACGCAATATGCTGCGCGCCATCGAGCGCGCGACCCGTCAGACCATCGAGCCCATGAATCTGCCCAGCGTCGATGCCGTCAATTCGCTGCGCATCGCCAAGTTCAAGCAACGGATCGGCGAGGCCGTGGCCAAAGGCGAGGGCAGCCTGTATCGCCCGGTGCTCGAACAGCTTGAAGCGGAGACGGGATTGCCGCTGATCGACATCGCCGCGGCCCTGGCAAGCTTGTCGCAAGGGGCCACGCCGCTACTGCTGGCTCCCAAAGCAGAGCGAGCGGAGAGTCATGCGCCGCCGGGCCGCGATCGGCCGGGCCGCGATCGGCCGGGCCCTGATAGGACGGGTGGCGAGAGGACGGGTGGCGAACGGCAACGTCCGAGCGAGCGCGATCGGCCGCGCCTCGATAGGCCGGACCGCGAAAGGCCTTCGGACCGTGAAGAACGGTCAAGTCCTCAGGATGCCGCGCCTCGTCGTAAGTCAGGCCCTGCGCAGATGGAAACTTTTCGTCTCGAGGTGGGGTCGGTACATGGGATCAAGCCCGGCAACATCGTCGGCGCCATCGCCAATGAGTCCGGCATCGAGGGCGTGCACATCGGGCGCGTCGATATTCGAGAGGATCATAGTTACGTCGACTTGCCGGAGGGCATGCCAAAGCAGATATTCAAAGATCTGCAGAAAGTGCGAGTAGCCGGCCGTGAGCTGCGCCTCAGCCGCGTCACCGAGAAACCGCCCAAGCCGCCGCGCGGCATGCTGAGCCGCAAGCGCACCAAAGGTTGATTTTGTCTGATCGATAACCTGCAAAGAGGAGACAGTCATGAGCAAAGGCATGGAACGGAAGAAAGAAGACAAGAAAAAACCGGCAAAAACCCTGGAAGAAAAGCGTGCTCTGAAGCGCGAAAAGAAGGCCGCCCGGGGGTAACGCGGGCCTAAACCACCCGGCCGCGCCGGCCACCTCGGCGGAAATCGCGGATGTTCTCCGCCATCTCGTCGAGGCAGCGCTGGCGCGCTTCCCGCGCCGACCAGGCCACATGCGGCGTTACCAACAAGTTGGGGATGTCCGCATCGATCAGCGGATTGCCGTGAACCGGCGGCTCTTCAGGCAGTACATCGAGTCCCGCCCCACCCAGATCCCCCGCCCGTAGTGCCGCAGCCAAGGCGGCGCTGTCGATCAATGCGCCGCGCGCCGTGTTGATCAGCAGCGCACCGGGTTTCATGAGTGCCAACTCGCGGGCACCGATCATTCCCCGGGTGGCGTCAGTCAACGGGCAGTGGCATGACACGATGTCCGCCCTACGCAGCAACTGATCGAGATCCAGCCGCTCAGCGCTGCGTGCCCCGCCGGGACGATTGGCAATGATCACCCGCATGCCGAAGCCCTCCGCGATGCGGGCAGTGGCCTTGCCGAGTTCACCCCAGCCGATGACCCCAAAAAGGCGTCCATTCAGTTCGCGGATCGGATGGGCCAACACCGTTTTGGCTTCGGCTTTGACCCAGGAACCATCGCGCGACAGGCGAGAATATTCGGCGATGTGCTGCGTCAGGCTCAATATCAACGCCCATGCGTGCTGCGCCACCGAAGCGGTGCAATAGGCGCGCAGATTGCAAACGCCGATGCCGCGCTCCCGGGCGGCCGCCAAGTCGACATTGTTGGTGCCGGTGGCGGCCAGGGTGACCAGCTTCAATCTCGGGGCGCCATGCAACAATTCGCGGTTCAGTGCCAGCTTGTTGACCAGCACGATGTCGGCATCGCGCATTTGTTTCGGCATTTTCGCTTCGTCCAGATCCAGCAACTCGAGCTGCTCGACCACGGCACGCAGACTTGAAACATCCAGGTCGCCGTTCGATACGGTGTCATAGTCGAGAAACACGGCTCGCATGACGCGCTAGAATACGCGACCGACATGAAACTCACCGCCGTAAAAATCCTCATCGCCATCAATGTGGCCGTCTACGGCTTGCAAGATCTGAA
>JAXDQN010000032.1:0-5417 GCA_034667865.1 Gammaproteobacteria bacterium | reverse complement strand
TGACCCACGCGCAACAGCAGGCCGGCAATGGGCAGCACCGCTATGGGCAACATCAGTGCGCGGCCAAGCTGTTGAAATCCTGAAAAGCCAAACTTCATGTCGTTTCTCCCAGATTCGCGATGGTCTGCTCGACCAAGCCACGAACCTCGGTTGCAGAACCCAAAACCAGGCAGCGCTTCGCGAGGTCTCGGCACGCATCGATGCGCAGGCCGCCAATTTGACGCTTCAGCGCCGGTATTGCGGCCGGCACCACCGACAGCTCGCGAATCCCGAGTCCCAGCAATATCGGTACCGCCGTGCTGTCCGCCGCTACCCCGCCGCAGACCGCAACGAGCTTGCCGGCCGCTTCCGCTGCGCCCGCGGCGGCTGCGATCAATTGCAGCACCGCGGGGTGCAACGCGTCCGTCCGCCGCGCGAGCTGCGAGTGGCCGCGATCCATGGCAAGCGTATATTGAGTCAGGTCATTGCTGCCGATGGATAGAAAATCGGCCTCGGGAATTAGGGCCGCCGCGGTTAGAGCCGCCGCCGGAGTTTCGATCATGACGCCGAGCGAAATGCGGCCTTCCAGCTCAAGCTCAGCGGCGAGCTCATCGACGAGGCTGCGTACCGCAAGTATTTCCGACACATCGGTAACCATTGGAATGAGCAGCCGCACCACGCCGACCGGCTTCACGCGCAGCGCCGCGCGCAGCTGAGTGCGCATCAAGTCCGGATGCAGCAGCGCAGTACGCACTCCGCGCAAGCCCAACGCCGGATTGTCCTCCGGCGGAAGCGGCAAATAGCGCAACGGCTTGTCGCCGCCCACATCCATCATGCGCAATATCAGCGGTCGGCCGGCGAGGGTTTGGGCGATGGTTTGGTAGGACTCGAGTTGTTCAACTTCGGTGGGCGCCGTGTCTCGATCGATGAACAAAAACTCCGTGCGCAGCAGCCCGCAACCCTCCGCACCATTCGCTACCGCGGCAACGGCATCCGCCGCACTTCCCAAATTGGCGAATACCTCGACACGCGTTCCATCGAGCGAACGACATTCTCTGGCCGCCGCCAGGCGTAGAGCGGCGCTCTGCGCGACTCGCGCGTCGACCGCGGATTTTGCCTTGGCCAGCGCCGCTGTATCCGGTGCAAAGTGCAAAGTGCCGCTGTCGGCGTCCACAATCAGCATTTGTCCATCGGCGATGCTGCGAAGCGCCGGACCCATGCCGATCAGCATGGGAATTTCCATTGCCGCCGCGAGGATTGCCACGTGCGAGGTTGCGCCGCCCGCGCTCAAGGCAATCGCGACCAGCCGCCGCCGATCGAGCGCGGTCAATTCGGAGGGCAGCAAATCGTCGGCCAGAAGGACGGCATGCTCCGGCAGGGGTAGATGCACGGGCCGCGCCTCGCCGGCCAGTGCCAGCAATATGTGTGCCTCGACATCCAAAAGATCATCAGCGCGCTCGCGCAAACGCGAGTCATCGAGCGCCTCCAGCGCGGCGATGGAGCGCCTGATGGCATCGCGCCAGGCATAGCCGGCGCTCTTGCCCATCGCAATCAGTTGCTGCGCCGTCTCATTCAATGCCGGATCGTCCAGAAACTCCAGATGTGCGGCAATGATCCCCTGGCGTTCTGCGCCGCCCGTGTTGCGGACGCGCTCCAGCCTGATGCGCACATTGGCCCGCGCTCGATCGAGCTCGGCTCGTTCGTGGCCTGGCCCCGATCCCTGCTCCATGACATCGATTTCACGGCGTTCGATTCGAGTTGCGCGTCCGACGGCAAGGCCAGGCACCGCGCAAACGCCGGCGAGCTCGTCGGCGCGCGGCGCGCGGCCGGCACCGCGCGTCTCTTGTACGGGGACCTGCGTATGGGCGGCCTCCATTTGCCGGGCTTCTTCGATAGCCGCAATCATCGCAGCGACCGCCTGTACCGCTTCATTGCCGCTGGCCTGCAGGGTCACCTCATCTCCTTGGCGTACGCCTAAGGCCATGATAGCGAGGACGCTGCGCGCGTCGGCGACGCGGCCATGTGCGGCAAGGGATATTTGCGCGCCGAGGGTTTTGGCGCGCCGCGCGAGCAATGCCGCCGGCCGTGCGTGTAGTCCCTGCCGCAGCGATACCACGAGCACCTGCTGAACCTCGTTGGCCGCGGCAGACGTGGTTGGCGGCGGCGAGGATGATGCATTGCCGGTGATCTCGAACAGCAGCTCGCCGGCCTTCACCAATCCCGCCGCGCGGCGACTCTGCAGGGTCACGCCATCGGAAGTAACGACTATGGGAGTCATTAAACTTTTCGCACCGCGCGCGACGATGTCGAAATCGAAGCGGATGAGTTCATCGCCGGCTTTAACCCTGGTCCCGGGTTTGACGCTTGCGACAAATCCGCGGCCGCTGAGCTGAACGGTATCGATGCCGATGTGAATCAACACATCGATGCCTTGCGGGCCGCGGATGGACACCGCGTGGCCGCTGTCCGGCAACGTCATGATTTCCCCGTCGCACGGGGCAACAACCACGCCGCTGGTCGGATCGATGGCGAGACCATCGCCGAGCATGCGCCCGGCAAATACGGCATCAGGAACTTCGTCGAGAGCCGCGCACCAGCCGTCGAGCGGCGAGAAAAGTTTTAGCGACATCGCTTAAGTCCCAATCTCGACCCAGTCGAGCGCCCATAGGGGATCGAGGCTAGGTCGTGCGAACCGCAGGCAGACATCGTGGCGACCGGCGAGCGCCGGCAGCTTTTGCGGCGGTAATTCCGTGCGACGATCGGCGCCGGCCGCCGGCGGCAACGGCAGCGCCTTCAAGAGCGTACCGTCGCAACCATCGACACGGACTTCGAGCTCACCCACCGGGGTTTTATTGTCGCCGACGCGGATCTTGGCGGCATCCTCGCCCAGCTCATAATTGAACGGCAGTGCCGCTACCGCGACGCTAATTTGCGGCCCCTGTTGCAGATCGACGTCGCGATAGATCCAGCACGGATTCATGATATCGACCGCCAAGGGCGCATCGCCGGGACTGACCGCAGCGCGCGGCTCGAGCAACAACCCCACGCCATGGCTGCATTGGTCGAGGTCATGGCTGCTGCGTCTGGCTCCGGAATGCGCGTCCAGATGCGAGTTCCAAGTGCTATCTGCATAATGAAGTCCGAAGGCGCGGTAGCGGACCGCCATCGAATTCAAGCGCTCGAGAAAATCGGGCCAGCTGCGTGGTTGCGCCGACCAGGCGACTTCTGCCACTGCCGCCGCACGCGGCAGCGCCATCCATTCTACGCGTTGCTCAGTTTGGATATGCTCGGTCCAAAGATCGGCCTGCAGGCCGAGAATGTGCCGCCGCTGGAGCTCAGTGAGCTGCGGGTCATACGGCTCAAACCGATATACATTCTCGAGCGAACTGACCGCGAGGCGACCCGGCGGTTCGGTCGGCAGGCTGCTTTGCCGATTGTCGAAATACATTTCAGGGGCCGGCGCGAGCACCGTGTCGTTGCCGCGAATTGCGGCGGCATGCGCGGCCTTCGCACCATGCCAGGCCATCACGACCGCGCCGCTCGACAGGCCGGGTTGCATGATCTCGTCCCAACCGACCACGCGCCTGCCATGAGCAAGCAAATATCGACCGATTTTCTGGGTGAAATAGGTCTGCAAAGCGGCCGCATCGTGGATACCTAGTTTGCGGGCGCGGGCTTGTACCCCTGCAGAGGCGTTCCATTCGTCCTTAACGGCTTCATCACCGCCGATATGAATGAAGTGCGAAGGGAACAATTGCAGAACCTCGTCCAGCACGTTCTCCAGAAACTCGAAAGTGGCGGGCTCGAGATTGAAGAGGTGCGAATGCACGCCCCATCGGTTTGAGACTGGGAGGCTTGGCTTACCGTCAATCGAACCGAGCTCAGGGTAGGCCGCGATCGCCGCTTGCGCGTGGCCGGGCATGTCGATTTCGGGAACGATGCGCACATGGCGGCTGGCAGCGAAAGCGACGATGCCGCGAATCTCATCTTGGGTGTAGTAGCCACCATAGGACGGCGGTGTTGCGGATCCGGCAACAACGGCGGGAATGCGCCAAGCGCCCACTGACGTCAGTCGAGGATACTTGCGGATCTCGATGCGCCAACCTTGATCGTCGGTGAGATGCCAGTGCAGTACGTTCAACTTATGCCATGACATCCAATCGATCATCGAGCGCACAAAGGCGGGCGATTGAAAATGCCGCGATGAATCGAGCATCAATCCCCGCCAGGGATAGCGGGGCTCATCGACGATGGTTTGTGCCGGGATCGTGCCGCCGCCCGGGTTCACCGGCAAGAGCTGCCACAGCGTGACGGCGCCGTAGAAGAGACCGGCGCCGGTACTTGCCGTTACGGTGATGCGCTGAGGCGTCACTTCCAGACGGTAGGCTTCGGGACCATAGCCTGATTGCTGTTCAAACCGGATCACCGAAGTGCCGGGTGTGCGGCCGTCTTTGGAGATGACCGGCACCTGGAGGCCATTGGTGCGCTTCCAGAGGTCAGCCACATAGTGGGCTGATTGCTCAGCCTCGGGACGGTGCTGTGGCACTTGGATGCGGGTCGCCGCGTCCAGCGTAAAAGCGCCGTTTCTCGGCGTAATCTGGGCGGGAAGTGGAATGGCGCCCGCATCTTGCGCACCGGCCGGTGCGCATAAGGCAAGGGCAGCGGTAAAAACCGCTGCCCCTGTCGCCTCCATGATCCTCGAATTCTGCCGCACGAGACACTGTAACCCATGCCACATGCCGGCTGATCGTGCCGACTTACATCTTGAAACGTACGGTGAGGTAGTACTGCGCGCCGTTCTTATAGAAGGCGCGAGGCTGGTCGTCATTGATGGCAGCGTACTTCAGGATCGGGTTGTTGAGATTCTGCCCGTCCACCTGGATCGTGAAGTTATCGGTGACGTTGTATACCAATGATGCCGAGAGCGCCCCTATTGCCTCCTGCGAGAATGCGGTGTTGCGATCCAGCCCGCTGAAGAAGGCGGAGCGATAGGTGTAGGCCACGCGTGCGCTGAACATCTTGTTTTCGAAGTAGCCCTGGACGTTGTAGGTGTTCTTCGAGGTGCCCACCAGGCGCGCATCGCCATTGGTGACCAACGACGTCTGCCGGCCGTCGGCGAAGGTGTAATTGCTGATGAACCCAAAGTTCTCGGTGAAGGCTTGCTGGTATGCAATCTCGGCGCCTTCGACCCGGCCTTTGGCGTTGACCGGCGTGCTCAAGAGGTAGTTCACCGTTTGCCCGCCGGGCAGGAAACCGTTGCCAAAGGAGAAGATGCTGCGGCTCGACGATCCGATACCGACGTAGTTCTTCAGGTCCATGTAGAAGGCTGTCGCCGACAACAGTGATTGCTTGGCGAAGTACCATTCCAACCCGGCATCGAAGTTGTTCGAGACGATGGGCTTCAAGTCAGGATTGCCGCCGGTTCCGCTGCCGACCCC
>JAXDQN010000031.1:0-3160 GCA_034667865.1 Gammaproteobacteria bacterium | reverse complement strand
CTGAGATCGCGGGAGTGTTTGCACGCCAAACCGGGAAGGCTAGGCTTGCGACCCGGACCGTACGAGCCATACTCGCATTGCCGCGTGTGCAGCGTCACGGACTGAACGACGCGCTTGGCGATCGGGCTGCGGCTTTGGCGGCGAGCTGTAAACTTCGCGGTGCTGATGCGGTTTTTGTCGCGCTCGCAGAAACCCTCGATCAACCGCTAATCACCTTGGACCGGGAGATCCTCGAACGGTCATCTCGGATCATCGAAGCCGAAGCACCCGATGCTTGGGTGCTTCGCCAGTCAAGCGGGTAATCGTCGCCGTTTTCCAGCTGTATTTACGGGGTTTAAGTTGGTGTACCCGTGGGTGGCTCAAGAATCTTATGTCCAAGCGCGGCCCAGCAGAGTAGAAAGTCTCTAGATAGCTGAATTCTTGTATAGTTGCTAACACGGACATTGAGAGCCAGGGATGGGGTGGCAGTGAATAGCCATATTGCTCGGCAGATATGTATTGATTCGCACGCTCCTGCTTGTCGCAAGTGCGATTTGTCGCAAGTGCGATCCGCGTGCGCCAGATGCCGCTCCAGAAACCCATCGAGCGCACTTCCGGAAAAGCCTTCACCTTATCGTCCAGCGCCGACTCTTCCATTGGCACCGGCTACTCTCGGACGCTTCTATCGGGCGTTCGATGGGAACTCTATGGGACGATCGATCCGGGACAGGCATATGGGTCGCCGGGCGCATTCGCCAGGCCGCGCAAGAAGAACTGCCGGAACCCCGCGGGCCTGCTTGATCTGGCCGAAGACCGACATGTGAGACAAGATTCTAACGGAGTAATACGATGCCCAGAATTCTACCCATAATCCTGTGCCTTGCCGTCGCGACCGTGGGGCGAGCCGCGTATCCCGCGGATTCCGTCGACGGATTTTTGTGCTGCAACGCCTTTTCGGACGGCGAGTACATCAGCGATCTAAACGCACCAGGCGCGGACCGACATCGCGTACGCGTAGGATCGCCGGTGCATATCTCCGATGTCGGTAAGCACAAGCTGAAGGTGGATATCGAAAACAAGAAACAGCAGATCGCCAACGACTACAGCCGCGAGATCGGTATGTCGGAGTTCCTGAAGCGCTGGGTAGTGACCGGCGACCCGTCCGAGAGGATTAAGACGTTCCCGAAAAATATTCAGCTCGCCATCGCCGACGGCCGCCTGATCCGTGGCATGACACGCGAACAGACGCTGATGTCGTTGGGTTATCCGACGGCGGATGATGTGGCGAATCTAAGCAGTAGGACATGGCTCTATTGGATTACTGACCACGTGCAATATCGAGTCAATTTCGACGGCAATGATTTGGTGGCGGATATCGAAAATGTCCCCGACGCAAGATCGCAAATTCTGATGGAGTAGCTCCAACCATGACGCCTATCAAATCAGCGGTTGTCGCAGCATCGATTCTCGCCTTGGCGGCCTGCGCCACTCCAAATACTACGTTGCCGCCGGGATTCACCGGGCCGTCGGCCGTGATCAGCGACTCCTCGTACGTTTATAGCAGTCACAAAGCCGATTTTTTCTTTGTGGAGGTGATCGATGGCACCAAAATCTACAACGCCAAGGAGCGTACGGAACGAGTGAATTTTGGCAGAGGTCTGGCGCAGGAGGCGCAGGCCCACTCGCGGCCGATCGAGGCGAAATCCAGCGTATTTCACATCGTCGGCCAGACGCATTACGCGGCCCCAATCTTATCCATGGCCGGGACGAATTATTTCATCGAGGGCGATGTCACGTTCACGCCGGTCGTCGATCAGCGCTACGTCGTGAAGGGCAGCCTTGGACCCCAGTATCAAGCGGTGTGGATTGAGAATGCCGCCACCGGCGCACAGATGGGCAACAAGTTGATGATCAAGGGAGTCGCGCAAATGGGACGGACTTCCGAATTGCTGTTGGGCGACGCAGCCTCCAAGGCGTTAAACAAGCAGAAACCCGAGGAAATTCCGCCGCCAGCGCAATAGCGCGGTTGATGGGGCCGTGGCGCTCTGCCAGTCATGCGATCGCGTGCAAGAAAGCTGCTTACAGGATCAACAGATTCTGTTTCGTAGCCTTCCTGACCGCCGCGAGCGGAATGCCAGCATCAAAAGTAACGAGCCGACCCTCATGCTGAACCGCGAGAGCAAGCAGGTATATGTCGGTCAGTTGCCGGGGTCCATGAATTCGGGTGGAGTCCACGACGTCCGAATCCAACAGGCTGACTGCATCGTGCCAGAATTCATGGATATTTTGGCGGCAGGCCTCGGCTAGATGCTCAATGACAGCTTGAACCGGTAACGGGTTTGGATAGCCCGGATTCGTCATGATACGGATACAACCGTTTTGCGTGATTGGACATGATGCCCACCCCTCACGCGCATGCTTCGAGAACCAACTAATCGCCGAATCGTGGGATGCATGATCGGAGTCCAGCAATGCGATCAGCACATTGACATCCAACAGTGCGCGCACTTGCTAAAGTCCGCAGATCTCAAGCCCACATAGGGCGTCATGACGCGCATACGACCAGCCTGGGTGAGCGCCGCTAGTACGCATCTTCGTCACGAAGCTTGTCGATCAACTCATTCGTGACGATACCGCCACGTCGCGCAAACGGCTTAAGTCCATAAACCACCTCGGGTTCCTTCAAGGACAGCGGCAGTGGAGTCGTCAGCCCGCGCCGAGCTAACTCGGAGATCATCTCGCCGACGGTCTTCCGTTCCCGCTGAGCCCGCTCCTTTGCGGCTTGTAGTACGTCGTCAGCAATGTCGAGCGTTGTTCGCATGCATCAGATGCTAACGCATCAAGCATCAATAATCTACTGTCTTATTTGGTCGAATTGCGGGCTCCAAAAGAAGGAAAATGAGGGATGAAGATAAAGGTTCTTGCGGATCTCGCCGACGGCTCACAGATGCGATTCACGGGCGATCACTACTTGTCGAAATATAAATCGCTGGCCGCCCAAGGCTACGAAGGAAAGGCGCTCATTCATGCGCTGTTAACTCACCCTTGGGGCGCGCCGCCGTTGCGCGTGCGGATACTCGAGGACGGCAATCAGGTAGCCGCAATCCCTTACCGATAGCTTCAGAACGCGGCTCGCCTCATAGTGCGGGGGACACGCTGACGGCGCCGGTGGATGATTCCA